>JAAAOH010000218.1 GCA_009908925.1 Spirochaetota bacterium
AGCCTGCTTTTGGCGGGCATCTGGGCGTTGTGGCATCTGCCCCTCGTGTTCGTACGGGGGTCATTCCAGAACGGGCTCCTCGAGCACCTGCCGACGCTGATCATGTACTTCATCGCCTTCGTGCCCGGAAGCATCCTGATGAGCTGGATCTATTATCGCACCAACCGGAGCACGCTCTCGGCGATCCTCTTTCACTTTGCCGGAAACGCCGCGGGGGAGATGCTGCAACTCGAGCTCCCGACCCGCGTGCTGCAGACCGTCATCGCCTGTGCGGTTGCCGCGGCTGTCGTGTGGGTGGAGTGGCCGCTTTTCACTCAGCGCGAGTTCTGGGTTGATTTCAGCGGCGACGGTGAATCGGCTCGGCTCGGGAGGACCGCCGGAGTGCCCAACGCACCCCGCCGCCGCGTGCCATCGGGCGTCGTTTCGACCAGCGACCGCCGGCGCCCACGCCCCGACTTCCGTGCCGAAGCTCGGCGTCGTGCCGATCTAACCGCGGCAACGGTCAAGGGAGCCTGGTTTACCTGACGGGATCGGCGGCACGGCGCGTACCGCCGCCCGCTCAGAAGTAGCGGTGCAGCGCCCAGTCGGCCTCGCTGAAGCTGTCGCGCGCGAAGTTCTGCTGATGCCAGTAGGGGTAGAGCTTCGGGATCGCGCTGACCTCATCGAGCGTCGCCTGATCGTCGGCGGTGAGCTCGAGATCGACGGCGGCGAGGTTGTCGCGAAACTGCTCTTCGGTGCGTCCGCCCATCACCAGGGAGGTGATGCCGGGTCGTTCGAGCAGCCAGGCGAGTGCAACCCGCGCGGCCGAGACGCCGTGTCGGTCGCCCACTTCCACGAGGGCATCGACGATGTTCCACAGCCGTTCGTAATCGCGGATGGGTGGTTCGTCCCAGCCGGCAGCCTGCCGGGTGCCGGCGGGCGTCTCTTTGCCGCGACGATGCTTTCCGGAGAGGAGGCCTCCTGCGAGCGGGCTCCACACGAGAACGCCGAGCCCCTGATCCACGGCGATGGGCAGAAGCTCATACTCTGCCTCGCGGGCCTCGAGGGTGTAGTGGATCTGCTGGGTGACGAAGCGGGGCAGACCGGCGTGATCGCTCACGCCGAGAGCCTTCATGATGTGCCAGCCGGAGTAGTTGGAGCAGCCGACGTAGCGGATCTTGCCCTGCTGCACGAGGGTGTCGAGCGCGGAGAGCATCTCATCGAGCGGGGTCGCGCCGTCCCACTCGTGCATGTAGTAGATGTCGATGTGATCGGTTCGCAGCCGCTTGAGGCTCCGCTCGCACTCGCGGATGAGGTGATAGCGCGAGACGCCCTCATCGTTGGGCCCGTCGCCGATTTTCATGCGGGCCTTAGAGGAGATCAACACGTCCTCTCGTCGCCCGTCGAGCACCTCACCGAGGATCTCCTCCGACCGCCCGGAGGAATACATGTTGGATGTGTCTATGAGGTTTACGCCGGCGTCCGTGCAGACGTCGACCAGCCGGCGGGCCTCCTTGACGCCCTGGTTTCCGACCATCGCGAACGGGCCCTCACCGCCGAACGTGAAGGTTCCCATTGTAAGCACCGACACCTTGAGTCCGGATCGTCCGAGTCGTCTGTATTCCATCAGTGGTATCCCTCTTCAGTCGTGAATCTCTTTTACCCGTCCGACGTCGCCTGAGACGAGCTTGACCTTGATGCCGTGGGGATGATGTGAGGAGTTGGTGAGGATGCGCTCGACGATGCCGTCGCTCAGCCTGCCGGTGGACTGGTCGCGCTTCAGTACGATGGAAACATGCTGTCCCGGTTTGATGTTCTCGCGTTTGCGTCCGTCCACGGATTGTCTCTCCTTGATTCGACGCGGTGGAGCGCTCCCGCCCCCTATTGCGATACTGCTGCGTCGTACATCTCCTCGCTGCGCCTGCGCCTCGCGCGCAAGACATTCTCGAGGCCCGTCATGAAGTCCGATATGCAATCACAGGCGAGGGAGTAGTAGACGGTGGTTCCCTCTTTGCGGTCGGTGAGGACGCCTGCGCCTTTCAAAAGTGCCAGATGTCGCGAAACGGTTGAAGTGTCGGCGCCGATGCGCTCGGTGAGCTCACACACACATTGCGGACCTTCAGCTGAGATCACGTCTACGATGTAAATGCGCGTCGGGTGGGCGAGTGCCTTCAGTACTTCCGCGCGAGCTTCTGCTTTCAGCCTGTCTTTTTCGTTCATAGCGTTCTTGTCCAGTTTGACAACTATCCCGCAGATCGTCAACGAAATCCGCGCGCTCTGAGGCCGGCGTGGCGCAGCGGCGCGCGGAGCGGAGCGGCCGGGGCGACGGTTGACAAGTATTTGCTTATTGGCTATATTGCCAAATAAGTTTAACGCCACTGATAAGGAGTGTTCCCATGAAGATCCAGATACTCGGACCGGGCTGCCCCAATTGCGAGAACCTCGAGAAGAACGCGCGCGAGGCCGCGAAGCGACTCGGCATCGACGCAAGCTTCGAGAAGGTTACCGACAGCAATCAGATAGTCGAGATGGGCGTTATGCGCACGCCGGGTTTTGCCGTGGACGGCGAGGTGCAGAAATCCGGCAAGGTTTTCTCCACCGAAGAAATCGAAGAGTCGCTGAAGGCATTCACGGCGTAATCCATGGAAACCGCCTCCGCTGAAGCACAACAGGCAGGCGGCTCCCGGGAGCCCGGTGATCCCGGCGATCCAGGACCACGTCGCCTTCCGGCATGGCTCCGCAGTCTGTGCGCGGAGAAGAAGAACCAACTCCTTCTCGCCATGGTGGCGGTGTTCCTCATCGCCTTCTTCACGCCCTGGGGATCGGAGCGCGTTTCCGCCGCGCTGAACGAGTCCTTTCTGATGCTCGGCGAGTACGCCCGCGAGCATGTGCTTCTATGTCTCGTGCCGGCCTTCTTCATTGCCGGGGCAATCACCATATTCCTCAATCAGCAGGCGGTTATCCGCTACCTCGGCCCCGATGCACCGAAGCTCACCGCCTACAGCGTAGCCTCGGTCTCGGGGACCATCCTCGCGGTATGCTCCTGCACGGTGCTTCCGCTTTTCAAGGGGATCTACAAGAAAGGCGCCGGCATCGGTCCGGCGGTGAGCTTTCTCTACTCGGGGCCCGCCATCAACATACTCGCGATCATACTCACGGCGAAGGTCCTCGGCGTGCAACTCGGCATCGCGCGTGCGGTCGGTGCCGTTGCCTTTGCCTTCATCATCGGAATCGTGATGCAGCTCCTGCATTTCCGCGAGGACAAAGCGCGCGCCACCAACGCGGCGATGTTTCAGTCCTTCGATGATGATGAGGGACGCAGCCTCGGTCAGATGCTCATCTACATGGCCTCAATGATCGGCATCCTTGTGTTCCTCAACTGGGCGCCCTCAGGCGGTTCGGTGGCGTGGTGGGACGTCATCTACCGGTGGAAGTACCTCATAACCGCGGCATTCGCCCTCGTGCTGGTCTACACGCTGGTTCGCTGGTTCACAGCGCGGGAGCTCGGCGACTGGGTGGGGGCAACGCGGGACTTTGCCGTGCAGATCCTGCCGCTTCTCTTTGCCGGCGTTCTCGTGGCGGGCTTCCTGCTCGGTCGCCCGGGCCACATGGCCCTCATCCCCGAAAGCTGGATTGCCGGCCTCGTGGGCACCAACTCCCTCGGCAGTAACCTCATCGCCTCGGTTGCAGGGGCGCTCATGTACTTCGCCACACTCACCGAGGTGCCCATCATGCAGGGCCTCATCGGCTCAGGGATGAACCAGGGTCCCGCGCTCGCGCTTCTTCTCGCAGGGCCCTCCCTCTCGCTTCCCTCCCTCATGGTAATCGGCGGCGAGCTCGGTCTTCGAAAGACCGCGACCTACATCGGCCTCGTCGTGGTGATGTCCACCGCGGCGGGGATGATGTACGGCGGGTTGGTGGGGTAGGCGAGCGACGCCGGACCATCACGTCGAAGCCCTGCCCGATCAATCGTTTTGCGATGTGCCGACGGGACGGGCTACGGCTCGGGCGCGATGTCGTAGAGGACGAGGTCGCGCACCTCTCCGCGATCGAGGTCGAGGGTGAGGGTCCACTCCGCAGCGACCCTGCCGGTAGTGGGGTAGAACTCGACGTCATAAACGTGCTGCGCGAGCTCGTTTGCGGGCGTCTGCCGAGTGAATATCACGCCGATGTCCCACTCGGCGAGCGTCGTGTAGCCTTCGGCGGAGTACGGTACGTCGTTCTGTGTGAAGATCGTCGCCGCGCGCTTGAGTGCGAGCAACGGGACATGCGGATTCGCGCGTGCGACAGCAACAAGCGCCTCGTCCGCCAGATCCGTGCGGGTGACCACGTCCTCGACGAAGGCGTTCGGCTCGTCATCGTATACCGTATGCCCCACGGTCACGACGCGCAAGACGTCGGAACGTCGAAGCTTCGGCATTCCTTCGGGCCTCACGCGCACGATGACCGGGGTCTCGCCAGCCACCATGCGGTCGGGCCATTCCGATGCGGCCTCGTCGGCGAGATGTCCCTCAACGCGGAGCAGCTGTGTTACCTGCTCAGCCTGTACCGGGGACGGAACGCTGACCTCGTTCGCATCT
>JAAAOH010000333.1 GCA_009908925.1 Spirochaetota bacterium
CGTCATCGACTGCTCAGGAACCGCTGCCGGACTGCATTTCACGGAACTGCTGCTGGAGCTCGGGGTCCTGCTGGATCGCCTGGGCGATCTGATTAAAGCGCTGGACGCTCAGGTCCTCTTCCTCGAGCGCCTGAACCATTTCCTGGTTCGATTGCTGCTGGATCTGCTGGATCTCGCCCATGAGTTCCTCGAACTGCCGGCTTTCGGCGTCGGTGACCTCGGCGTCCTGCTGCCCTCCGCTCTGACGTGCTCCGTAGATCTCTTCGAAGCGCTGCTGTTCGAGGGGTGATTCGCCGACCGCCTGCTGGGTCTCCTCGGCCATCTCCTGTCGGAGCTCCTGGACGTCCTGCAGAGCGACGGCGAAGCTCTCGAGCTCAGTCTCGGAGACCTCTGAAGCGTTGCTTCCGTCGCTACTCTGCGCCAATGCGTCTGCGCCAATGCGCCCGGTGCCAACAAAAGCGCAATTGCCAGCCCAATAACTACGGTTCGCGCACGCGAACCACTACCACGTCGTCTGTGAGAATTTGCTTGCATTCTCTAAGTGTAGTAATGCCCCCGCGGCCGGGTCAAAGACCAGCCCCGAAATTAGAGTTGCTTCCTCACAAATCGAATTGCCTCTTCGATCGTGGCGCGGCTGGCCGTGGTATCAGCGTCCGACATCCAGTTGTGTCCGCCTTCGGGAACTTCCGCGTACTCGAGCGGGATACCGGCGACCACGGCGGCCTCGCGGAAGCTGCGAACGGTGGCTCGCACCTCATAGAACTCATCATCAGCCGCTACCGCAACCAACACGGGGACGTCGCTGCATAACTCCGCCGGATCGTGGGTGAGCTCCTGCCGATTCCCCATGAACATCACCGGCGAGAGGAATACGGCGCCCTGAAGGCAGGTGTGAAACGGGGCTTCGGCGTCCATCACGGTCTCGAGTGCGCACGGAGACCCGTGTCCCTCGGCCCAGACTGCAAGCCTGTCAGCATCGATGAAAAGCTCATCCGCCCTGGTCCCGAGCTCAGCAATGATCGACGAAAACTCGTCGGGGTAATGACGCGTGTTCCGCGTGTTCGGGACTACGGTGATGAGCCCCGAGGCGGCCAGTGCCCGCCCGAGGGAAATGCTGTACCTCCAGTCCGGATTGCCCACCGAGGCGACTACTGCCGGGGCCTTCCCGCGAAAGGAAAACCGCGGCGGATAATACACGTCGACCGGTATGGGAGTGCCGCCCTCGCCTGCCGCAGTACAACTCGTTCGGTGCACGAGCACTTCGTCCGCACGCCTCGGCTCGATGACGATGCCCCGAAAACCGCCCTGTGCCGCCTCGAGCCGCGAAGTTGCGGACTCTACCTCAAAGGGCGGCTCTGACCCGCAGCTGCAGAACAGCATCACCAGTGCGACCGTGACGATCATAGAACGCATAGTGTGCACCTCCTTCCTGTGATTTGAGACAACTCTTCTACTTCCATTATTCGAAGTGTGGCATCCGGTTTCACGCGATTTCTCGTCGATAATTTTCACATTTCGTATCTTCTCGCGCAGCATGGCACCCGAAGGAGTGGGAAAATGAGCTGGACGAGCGGGCACACTGTAGTCAGAAGAGGAGCCGACCCGGCCGATGCCGAGGCCGCGCTTGTAATGCTCCACGGGCGGGGCGCCTCGGCGCAGAGTATCATCGGCCTCGCGGATGAGCTCGACACCACCGGCCTCAGCATCCTGGCGCCCGAGGCCGAGGGCAATGTCTGGTATCCGCAGAGTTTTCTCGCGCCGCGGGAGATGAATCAGGCAGGAATCGACGCCGCGTTCGCAGTCATAGACGGTATCATGGATGAGCTCGCGGCGGCGGGTGTGGACCGCGCGCGTACAGTGCTTCTCGGTTTCAGCCAGGGTGCCTGTCTCGCCTCGGACTACGTCTTCAACCACCCCGGCCGCTTCGGCGGCGTCATCGCGTTGAGCGGCGGGCTCATCGGACCGCCCGGCACCGACTTCCGTCCCGCGGGCGATCTCGAGGCCACACCTGTGTTCCTCGGCTGCAGCGATGTTGATCCCCACATCCCCGCGGAGCGTGTACGGGAAACCCATGAGGCCTTCATACACGCCGGGGCCGCAGCCGACATGCAGCTGTACCCCGGCATGCCCCACACGGTGAATGCCGAGGAAATCGCGCGAGCAAACGACATCCTGCGCGCTGTCCGTTCCTGACGGCTACCCCCGGCGCGCACGACGGTACTGCTTCGGCCACGCGATCTCGCCGCCCAGTCGCGCCGCGGCTGCCAGAGGGAAGTAAGGTTGGCGCAGGAACTCGCGGCCCATGAGCACGAGGTCGGCCTGACCGGTGCGAATGATGTGCTCGGCCTGCTCGGCCGAGGTGATCTCCCCGACGGCACCGGTGGAAACGTCCGCCTCGCGTCGAACCCGCTCTGCAAACGCGGTGTTGTACCCCGGCCCTGAATCCACCACCTGATCGGTGCTGACGCCACCCGACGAACAGTCGATGAGGTCGGCGCCGCGCGCCTTGAGCTCACGCGAGAGCTCTACCGTCTGCTCGATCGTCCAGGCCGCCGGATCGTCGACCCAGTCCGTCGCCGAGAGCCGCGCCAGCACTGCGGTGCGCTCCGGCACACGGGTCCGCACCGCGTCGAGGATCTCGAGTGCAAGCCGGGTACGCCCGGCAAAGCCTCCGCCGTAGCTGTCCCTGCGCAGGTTCGAAAGTCCCGAGAGAAACTCGTGCACCAGATATCCGTGTGCGAAGTGGAGCTCCACCGTGTCGAAGCCCGCCTCAACGGCGCGAGCGGCGCCGCGGGCCATCGCCTCCACCACTCCCTGGATATCGGAAATCGACATCTCGCGAGGCGCAGGCGCGCCGTCGCGGTGGGCGACCGGGCTCGGGGCGTACACTCCCGTCCATCCTCCCTCGTCGGGGCCAAGGCGGTTGCCGCCGTCGAACGGCGGCGCGTGGCTCGCCTTGCGCCCGGCGTGGGCAAGCTGCACCCCGGAGGCTGCACCCTGCTCCCTGATGAATGAAGCGATGCGTGCGAGGCCTGGTAT
The DNA here is from genome assembly GCA_009908925.1 of Spirochaetota bacterium. GTDB lineage: Bacteria > Spirochaetota > Spirochaetia > DSM-27196 > PWMO01 > JAAAOH01. The sequence goes on from JAAAOH010000333.1 coordinate 3,040, forward strand.
GTGCTCATCTTTCCAGATCCCCAGGTCCTGCGGCGAGATCCGCCCGTCGGGGGTCACTGCGGTCGCCTCGGTCAGAACCAGGCCGACCCCGCCGACCGCCCTGGACCCGAGGTGAACGAGATGCCAGTCGTCGGCGAAGCCGTCGGTGCTCGAGTACTGGCACATCGGCGAGACGGCAAGGCGGTTTCTGAGATGCATATCTCTGAGACGGAGGGAATCGAGGAGACTGCTCATGGTTCGATAGCTATATCAGCTCGCGGACGCCGGGGCAAGCTCTCGCCGGGCACCGGGTGCCAGGGCAAGCGCTCCGCCGGGCGCCCCGGCGGCGCCCCGGCGGCGCCCCGGCGGTGTCTACGTGTACGTGTCGGTCAAAATGACTCTTGACGTATATGTCACGCTAATCTAAAATGTAACATGCACGTGCACGTATAGTATGCATTAGCCAGTAACGCAAACGTAGAGGATTATTGTGGCAGAGCGAACGGTTTTTACAGCAGGCGAGCTCGCGGAGCGCGCCGGAATTGAACAGGACGCACTCGACCGATGGGTCGATGCAGGGCTCGTGCAGCCCGACGGCAGGGGATCGACCGGTGTTCCCTTCTTCAGCGAGTCGGTCATCGAGCGTATCGGCCATATCCGACGCTTCCTCGAGATGGGCTACGGGGAGGAAGAGATCGCCAAGATCCTCCGCAAGGTCGGCCTCCCGGAGGAGGGACGGCGGCGCGGCAGCAGATCCGAGGCTGAGAATCTTCTGACCGTCGGCGCTCTGGCCGAGAGCGTCGGCGTAAGCCCTCGCACCATCAAGCACTGGGAAGACAAAGGGATCATCGAGGCCGATGCGCGCAGCGAGGGCGGCTTCAGGCTCTATCAGGAACACTACGTATACCTCTGCCACCTGATCCAGGACCTGCAGCTCTTCGGCTACTCACTCGATCAGATCAAACAGATATCAGAGATTACTTCAGAGACTTCATGGTACTTCGTGATGACCTCACCCAGTACCCAGCCGACGAGGCGGAACGAAAACTCGGCGAGATGCTCGCCGAAATCGACAACCTGTTCCAGACGACCGCACAACTGCGCAGCGGGATTGAGCGATGGGAAAAGCTTCTGAACAAGCATAAGAAGCTCATAGCCGATCTCAGGCGCAAAAACGGAAAGCGGGGGACGGAGGAGACACAATGATCACAAGAACCGCTGCGGACAGCTATGCCGCACTCTCACATACGCTCGCCGAGCTCTTCGCGCTGGACCGGGATCGGATCGACGTCGAGCCGGCCACAGGAGCCGCACTGGAGATCCAGGTGCGGGAGTTCCTGTCACAGAACTGGCGGGTCCATCCGGCGGAGAGCGAAGACAACACCGACCCCGCGTTTCGAAAGGTCGTCGGCGATTACATCGAGCGGTTGCCCTACTCGGAGCGCAACTTTTTCGGCCGGCTGCAACCCTCCGACCGGGACGTCCCGGAGAACCTGCGCTTCCGTTTTCCCGTCTTC
>JAAAOH010000275.1 GCA_009908925.1 Spirochaetota bacterium
CCGACCGGCGGTGCATACCACCCGATTCGATCTTCGCCGGCCTCGGGCCAGGGCTCCATCCCCTTCCTCGAGGCCTCCTCGAGCAGTTCCTCTTCCTCGGCCGTAGAAGGATGGTACACGAACGCGTCCTGGCAGGAGGTCAGCAGGAGGCTTGCGGCGAGAATCGTCACGACGGCGCCGAATCGAAGCACCGTGTTTGAAAAGTTCGAGGTGTTCTCCATACGTCGCTGATTATTCTATGCGCCTGTCCGCAGCGCCTCAAGCGTGGGTCCGGCTACGCGTGACCGGATGGCGCCCGCCACGCATTGATCTCCCGTACCACCAGGGGTAGGCTTGTGGCGGATGAACCAGATCGACGCCGATTTCTTTCGAACCCTGGCCTGGTACAATACACGGGTGAACGACGCGATGGCGGCTGTGCTTGAGCCCCGCGCAGCGCTCTGTCTGGAGCCGGGGACTACGTATTACGGTCCGATTCTCGGGCTGCTCTCCCACATTTCGCTTTCTGACATCACATGGTTGCGAAGAGCCGGCGCACACAACGAGATGGAAGACACCGCGCCGTTGGATCTGCAGTACGCCGCAGTCGATCAGCAACCCTTTGGCGAGCTCGTCGCGTGGCGATCACACAGGGCGGCGCTGGATGCGGCTATCGAGCGTTGGGTCGGTCGCTTCGGCCAGGGTGATGTCGCCCGGATGATCACCTACCGCAACTCAAGGGGCCGCGAGTTCCAGCAGCCGCTGTGGCAGATCCTTCTTCACATGTTTAACCATCAGACGCATCACCGCGGCCAGCTTGCGCAGGCGCTCGATGACCGAGGGGTAGAAAACGATTTCTCGAATCTTATCTGGTATCTGCGGGTATAGTGGCATGCAGCATTTGAGTTGCTCCCACCACACTGTTTTCATACGCGAGATCAACCTGTGCGGGCACACGCCGCGACTCACGCGGGCGTGGCTTCCGCCATTCCCCGCATTCGCGTAAACCGTCCGTTTCAGAGTAGTCGCAAGCCTCCGAGTCGCAGTATCCTACGGCCTTATGACCAGTACGACAACGATTCTACTCTTTTTGCTGCCCGCCCTTGTCGGGCCGGTGACAATCCCTCTCCTGGACTGGGTGATGGGCCTCGCGTCGCCGACCGAGATTGCCGCCGCGCTTGATGCACGCGCCATCGGGGTTTTCGTGCTGACACTTGTCGTAGGAACGGCATTGACTATCGGAGCGCTACGGCTTGCACAGCGCCACGGCAACCGGCATGACCCGCGCGTCTTCCGGGTTCTCGCGGCCGGGCCTCCACTGGTTCTCGCGTGGAGCATCATCCACAATCTTGCTTTCTCGGTTGTCATGCACCATGGGGCGGCGTTTATTACCGATGCGACGGGGCTCTTCCTTGTCGGAATCTACGCCACCGCCGTCGGGACGTTTTTCGGGATTCTCACCGTGATCGGTAGCTTGCGCTCGCTTGAGACGGGCCTCTCCCGGGAACTCGTCCGCTCCGACAGCGCGAGGACACTGACTCTCACCGCCCGACTGTTTCTCAGCGTGACAATCACCGTTGTTGCCTTCGTGTTCGGTGGCCTATCACTCGCACTGTATCCGGTCTACGGCGGCCTGTCCGTTGGCGTGGCCCTTGGGCGGATCTCGGTGGTGGCGTTGCCGTTCGTCGTTCTGACCTTGCTTCTCGTGTGGTTTTTGTCGCAAATGATCACGCGTCCCGTCGCTCGGGCGGTTCCCGGGCTCAAATCCTTGACGGAGGGTACGCTCACGACCCGCCTCGAAACTCGCGGGATCGACGAGGTCGCCCGTGCTCTCGACTCGATTAATATGCTTGCCGAATCGGTGGAGGCTTCCATACGGCAGGCCACCGAGGGCGCGTCCACCGCTGCTGAGCTCTCTGCTCGCCTCGATTCTCAGGCTGAGACTCAGCGCTCCGCGGTCGCCAGCGCATCGCAAAACGTTGAGACGGTGAGCTCACGCGCGGGCGAGCTCCGGGAAAAGGTGGACGCTGCCGCGTCAGCCACCGAGGAAATATCCCGCACGCTCGAGAATCTGGAAGGCGTCATCGGCCAACAAAGTGGAGCCGTCGACGAGACCGCCAGCTCATCCGAGGAGCTTGGCGCCACCGCGGAGAACGTCGTCGATGTGTCGGTCAAACGTCGCGATGCGGCACAGGAGCTCAAAGAGGTGATTGCCGAGGGACGGACGCAGCTTGATGAGGCCGATCGAACGATGTCCGAGCTCTCGGGGAAGATTGGTGACCTCGACGATCTCAACAAGGTAATCGCCAACCTTGCCGCGCAGACCAACCTGCTGTCGATGAACGCGGCGATCGAGGCCGCGCACGCCGGCGACGCGGGGGCCGGCTTTGCGGTGGTCGCGAACGAGATTCGCAATCTCGCCGAGTCGGCATCGAAAAGCGCTTCGGACAGCTCGAGCTTTCTGAAAGAGACCGCCGGCGGCATCGGACGGGGCACTGAAGTCATGGCGACGGTACGCCGCTCTTTCGACCGAATTGAGGGAGAAACCGTCTCGGTTGTTGAATCCATGGAGGAGATCGTGTCCGCCGCGAAGGAGATGAATGAGAGCGCCCGCGGGATAACCGAGATGATGACGAGGGTCAAAGACGCGAACGCCGATGTCGTAGCCGGGGTAAGTCAGATAAACGAGGGCGTGCGCGAGATCAATGAGACCAGCCAGGCCACTCGAGAAGTAGCCAACACGACCTCCGAAACGCTCTCCTCGGTCGGCTCTCAAATGACCGAGGTCTCGCAGAGCGCTGATGCGGTCGCGAGTATAGCCGGAGACCTCAAGAGCTCCGCCCAGCGCCTCGCCGAGCGGCTTGCGCAGTATCAAGTCGGTGGGGCCGTTTAGTATTTGAGTTCCGGTCGCGCTTTTGCTATATTCCCAACAGTGGCGCCGGGATCGGCCACGGCCCTCGCGCCAGGATATCCGATGACAGAAGAAATCAACAAGCGGCGAACGTTCGCCATCATAAGTCACCCCGATGCGGGCAAGACCACGCTCACCGAGAAGCTTCTGCTTTTCGGTGGCGGAATCCGAGCCGCCGGTGCGGTGAAGTCGAACAAGATTACGAGGACTACGACCTCCGACTTCATGGAGATCGAAAAGCAGCGCGGCATCTCGGTCGCGACGGCGGTGATGTCCTTCGAGTACGGCGGCAAGCTTATAAACATCCTCGACACACCGGGCCACCGCGACTTTGCCGAGGACACGTACCGAACGCTGTCCGCCGTTGACAGCGTGATCCTCGTCGTCGATTCGGTGAAGGGAGTAGAGGAACAGACCGAGCGCCTCATGCAGGTCTGTCGCATGCGGAAAACTCCGGTGATGATCTTCGTGAACAAGCTCGACCGCGAGGGAAAGCCCGCGATGGAGCTCGCCGATGAGCTCGAGAACAAGCTCGATATCGCCGTGCGTCCGCTCACCTGGCCCATCGGTGTCGGCCAGAGTTTCAAGGGTGTATATAATCTCCACGGGCAGAACGTAACGCTCTTTCAGTCCGCAAAGAGCACGGTCGAGGAGGAGGAAGAGCGCCTTCGCATCGATTCCCTCGACGATGAACGCCTCGACACGCGTCTCGGCAGTCTCGCCGATCAGCTCCGCGAGGACGTAGACCTCATCGAGGGTGTGTACGACGATTTCTCGACCGGGGACTACCTCGAGGCGCGGGTGGCGCCTGTGTTCTTCGGGAGCGCGCTCAATAACTTCGGTGTGCGGGAGCTGCTCGACAGCTTCGTCGAAATCTCCCCCGCGCCCCGCCGGCGCGAGGCTACGACCCGAGAGGTTGCCCCGGACGAGCAGACCTTCAGCGGCTTCGTCTTCAAGATCCACGCGAATCTAGATCCCAAGCACCGTGACCGCATCGCCTTTCTGCGTGTGTGCTCGGGACGCTTTCAGAAGGATAAGCAATTTCGCCACGTGCGCCTCGGAAAGAAGCTGCGCTTCTCCTCGCCCTACAGTTTCATGGCCCGGCGCAAGGAGGTCATAGACGATGCTTTTCCGGGGGATGTCGTCGGCCTATACGACCGCGGGGATCTGCGAATCGGGGACACCCTCACCGAGGGGGAGGAGCTTCAGTTTCAGGGCATCCCCAACTTTTCGCCCGAAATCTTTAAGGAAGTAGTCGCCACCGACCCGATGCGTTCGAAGCAACTCGATAAGGGGCTCACTCATCTCGTCGAGGAGGGCCTCGCACAGCTCTTCATTCAGGAGAAGGGGCGGCGAAAGATCGTTGGAACCGTAGGCGAGCTGCAGTTCGAGGTCATCCAGTACCGTCTGATAAACGAGTACGGCGCTTCGGCCCGCTTCGAGCCTCTCGGCTTCGTGCGTGCAACGTGGATCACCGCCGAAGACAAGGATGAGCTCAACCGCTTCATCCGCTACCGTGACCGGCAGATTGCCTATGACCTGCACGGGAACCCTGTTTACTT
>JAAAOH010000210.1 GCA_009908925.1 Spirochaetota bacterium
AATGGAGACGCCTTCGGCGGGTGCCCGGAATCATAGATCGTGTCGCCGTGGGGAGGAACTGGTGCGTGCCGTACGGGACAGCGGGGCACGACACATAGACGTCGAGCCCGCGTTCTGCACAACGATCGCGCCGGACCTGGTCACGTGTTCGCTCTACGCGACGTTTCAGAGCCGGGATGGCACCCTCACCGTAGAGGCACCCTACGGGCAATGGGTCTGCTCGGCATCGCAGTGGCTTCGGGAGTTCCATGTCAAACGCGCGCGGCAACGGATGGAGCGTGACGTCGAGACACTGAAAGCACACGGAATCCACATCGACTACAGTGCGGACAGGCTGAGCGAAAGCGTTACCTGCTGAGCGGAGGTAGCAGAGCACGCGCAGCCCGGGGATCCGAGCGACATGATCTACACGACAATTGTAATTGCGGCCTTGCTTCTGCTTCTCATCTTCGACGTTGCGAGCTCAGACACCGTGTTCGGTGCAGCCCTCATCCTGCTGCTGTTCGGCGGGATCATTTCGCCGGAAGAGGCTCTCGCCGGGTTCTCGAATAAGGGGATGGTCACGGTCGGCCTCCTCTTCATTGTAAGCCAGGGGGTGGAGAATACCGGCATCTTTCAGAACATTGCGGGGCGCTTCCTCCATGACACGCATGACGGTGAGGGGAGCACGCGGTCGATAGCGCGTCTGATGATGACGATGATGGCGCCGGTAACCGTTCTCTCGTCCTTTCTCAACAACACGCCCATCGTGACCATATTCACTCCCGTGGTGAAGCGATGGACATCGGCCCAGGGACTGCCGGCCGGGAAGTTTCTCATACCCCTGTCGTATGCGGCCATCTTTGGCGGGGCGTGCACACTGATCGGTACGAGCACGAATCTCGTTGTACACGGAATGATGCTTCAGCACGGTGAACAGGGCTTCGCGTTCTTCGAGCTTGCCAAGGTCGGCGTTCCTGTTGCTGTAGCCGGTTACCTCTACCTTGCCCTTCTCGGACCACGGCTGCTGCCTGATACACGCGATCCCTTTACGAAGATGGGCGAGGCGCCCAAAGAGTACTTCATCGAGATGACCGTGCCGGCGGATTCTCCCCTCATCGGGAAAACCATCGAGCAGGCGGGAATGCGCAACATGCACGGGGTGTATCTCACCGACATCGAGCGGGGAGACCTCCATCTCGGGCCGGTGACGCCCGACCGACGAATTGCCGCCGGAGACAGGCTGTTCTTCGCCGGTCGGACGGATTCGATCGCCGACGTGGTCGCAATGAACGGCCTGAAGCCGGTGGACGAGGAGACCTTCTACCGTGACACCAGAGACATGCGCCGACATCTCGTCGAGGTGGTGGTCTCGGAGAACTCACCTGCGGTCGGCCATACAATCAGGGACTACGGTTTCCGGAGCGTCTACAATGCAGCCGTGGTGGCGGTGAGCAGAGGGGGCGAGCGCGTGAACACGAGGCTGGGGGACGTGCGCATACGACCGGGGGACACGATGGTGCTGCTGACCAAACCCAACTTTGTGCGGCGCTACCGGTTCTCTCGTGATTTCTATCTTGTCAGCGGTCTGACCGAGATAGCGCCCCGGGCCAGGAGACGAGGGCCCTTTGCTGCCGCAACCGTCGTGGGAATGATACTGCTCGCTGCGTTTGGTGGCCTGTTGCCGGAAATCGGCGGCCATCGCATCGACATGTTCTATGCCGCAGCTGCCGCCGCGCTCATACTCGTTGGGGGCAAGACGATCGGCGCCACCGCTGCGCGTGAGGCGATCCGCTGGGACGTTCTCATTACCATCGGCGCCGCCTTCGGGGTGAGTCGGGCGATGGTGAACAGCGGTGTGGCACCCCTTGTAGGGCAGGGACTGGTCGATCTCATGGCTCCGTTCGGTGCGCTCGGTGCAATTGCTGCGGTATATGTTGTGACGAGCGTTTTCACTGCCATTATTACAAACAACGCCGCGGCGGCCATCATGTTTCCGATTGCCCTGTCCACTTCGCAGAGCCTGGGGAGTGCGGGGCTGCCGTTCTTCGTGGCGGTAGCGATGGGCGCGAGTGCAAGCTTCGCAACACCAATCGGATATCAGACCAACCTCATCGTGCAGGGCGCGGGAGGCTACCGCTTCCGTGATTTCGTGAAGGTGGGACTGCCCATGAACGCCCTCGCGGCTGTCGTGGGCATCGTCGCGATCGCCCTGTGGTACGTTCTGTGAGCAGCGGCGGGGCGAACCCGCCCGTACCCCGCGCATCCCAGCCCCGAAATGTACTATAGTAGCAGCGTGGATCACTACTTCGTGAAGCTGGGGCCCGGGAATGCGCTGGCGGGCCCGCTCCTATCGGATCAGCGTCTGAATCAGCCGGCCGTTGCCGGGTTCTTTCGGGACGTCCGTCTCACCGCCATTCAGGATGCGGATTCTCAGAAACGCCCGCGTTTCAGCCGCCAGGCGCTCGACCTCTATCGCTGGGCAGAGGGAGACCTCCCCGGTTACGCCATCACCGTCGCTCTCGGAGCGGTCTGGGTGCTCGAACCTACCGGGCCCATGTACGAGATGGAGCGGGAGACCTTCGAGCGAACGGTCGGCCAGACCCCGCATGATGATGACGTTCCGAAGATCGTCCCCGTGCACATCGCCTACAGCGACGACGTGGGCCATATTCCGACACTTCTCGCCCAGATCACCTCCAACAGACGCCTGTCGAGCAGCACCTTCAAGCAGATCACCGATGATTTCGGCACCCAGCTCGCCGTCGATCACCTGTTGTTCAAGGCCGGGCTACAGGATACGTACCCTCACATCGCTCCCGATCACAGATCGCTCTACGATCTGCTCCGCTGTCTTTCCGCGAGTGAGCTCATCGCACTCGTGGGGCGACTGCTCGAGGAGCAGGGCCTGCACGTGCCTGCTCCGACCGGTGGTTTCGTCAAGAACGTCGATCTGTTCGCCTACAACGACCACGCCCTCGACCGGAATATCGAGGGGGTGCGCGTGGCCGCGAGAGAGCGTTTCCGCTCGGGCGTCGTTGCCCTTCAGGTCCGCCGCGAGACGTCCTCCGCCGCCGGAGAGTTGAGCCCCGAAGTGGACTATCTCCTTCAACTGAACGGAGCGGAGGGTGATGGGAAACTCGGCTGCGAGTGGATAGCCGCCCTGCTGCGCCGGTCGTCCCGGACGCGGGCATGGCTCGCTCGACTACTCAGATGGGTGCCGTTCTCCGGTTGCGTGCTCGGCGACTTGCAGGGTGAGCACGCGCTCGAGTTCCGCCCATAGTGCCCTCTCGCCGAAAGGCTTGGAGACAAAGCCGTCCATACCGGCCTCGCTGCATTCTTGTTTCGTCTCTTCGCCTGCGTGTGCGGTCAGCGCGATGACAGGCGCCCGACGCCGCCCCGTCTCGGCTTCGAGCTTTCGAAGTTCCCGCGTTGCCTCGAGTCCACCGAGTTTCGGCATGCTCAGGTCGAGGAGAATCAGATCAAACCCGCGGGTCGCAGCGGCGTCTACGGCCTCCTCACCGTTCCCCACCGCGCTGACCGTCCATCCACGGCTCTCGAGAAGCTGTTTCAGATAGAGACGGTTGATGGCCTCATCCTCGGCGATGAGGGCCTGCCCGGAATCGGCCCCTGAGGCGTCGGTTGCCCCGGTAGCGTCGGTGGGACCGCGACTCCCGGCGGGCTTGTCGCCGGCGACGGGCGCGGCGGCGGGTGCGTCGCCGGCGGTCCCGCCCCCGGCCTGTTCCACCGGCAGACGCACGGAAAAGCGACTGCCTTCCCCCGGAGTGCTCGAAAGCCCGACCGAACCACCGAGAAGCTCGGTGACCGCCTTCACGATGGAGAGGCCGAGTCCGAGCCCCGCCGAGTGTCCTGCAGGTGCCGAGCTCACCTGGGTGAACGGGCTGAAGATTTCCTCCTGCTCAGCCTCGCCGATACCGCGGCCGGTATCGTGCACTTCGATGTCGAGAACGCCCGCCTGTTCGCCGGGCCCTCGTTCGTAGCCTATTTGCACGTCCCGATCGGAGAGCATAACGGCGTTGCTGTCGCCGCTTACGGTGAGTCGCAGCTCAAGCCCCTTCTCCTCGGCCGCTTTGCGGAGAACCGGCTCCAGCCAGCTCGAAAGCTCGTCGAGGGAAAAACGGGACGTCTTCAGCGAGAGCCGGCCGGCGTTCATTCGTGAGGTGTCGAGGAGGTCCGAGAGAATCCGGTAGAGCTGGTCTGAGGCGGTGTTCATCATCTGCAGCAGCTCAGCCTGACGCGTATCGAGATCGGTCTTTTCCATGAGCTGGGCCATCCCTATGATGCCGTGAAGCGGAGTGCGCAGCTCGTGGCTCACACTTGCGAGAAAGCGGTCTTTGGTGGCGTTGGCCTGCTCCAACTCGCGCATCGCCACCGCGAGTCCGGCCGTTTGCTGTCGAACCCGCCGCTTCAGCGAATGGTTCCAC
>JAAAOH010000300.1 GCA_009908925.1 Spirochaetota bacterium
GTCCCGGTGACCGCGGTGGTGGCGGGGATCGCGGCCGCAGTGGCGGTGGCGACCGCGGGGGCCGCGGTGGTGGATACCGCGGTCGCGGAAAGGTCTTCTTCCGTCGCAAAGTCGACAAGATCAAGACCCAGAACCTGACTATCGACTACAAGCGCCCGGAGATTCTCCGTCGGTTCGTCACGGACAGCGGCAAGATTCTGCCGCGCCGCATTACCGGTACGTCCGCAAAGAATCAGCGCCGTCTGATCCGCGAGATCAAGCGGGCGCGGTACCTGGCGCTGCTTCCGATGGGTTGATGAGCGCGCGAGACGTCTGGATAGAGGCGGCCATACTGTCGGTAGTGTCGGCCTTTCTCTACCAGTCGGCGCTCTTCGTGTTCGTATTCCTCGTGCCGCTTGCCGCACTCGGGCATCGACGCGGGGCCGACTGGCTGGGGATGGCGGCGCTCGTCACGGGCGGAGTGGTCGCTGCTACGCGGATTACGAGCCTCATACGGCTCGGTGTCGAGTGGGATTTTGCGATCCTGCTCATGGAGGTCCTGCCGCCGGCGGCGTTTCTCGGTGGGCTCTACCTGCTGGAGACGAGGCTGCTGTACGGCGTGAGACGTCTGTATCGACTGATACAGGCCGTTCTGATAGCCGGGGCGGTGAGTGTCCCGGTAATCCTCCTGGTGAGCTCGAGCAGCGTCGCCATGGAGACGCTTCGGCAGCAGTTCGAACTGCTGCATACCATGTTTACCGGCGGCGAGAGCGATCCGGCACGCCTGGGACGCTTCGCGACCGTCGGCGGCATGATGGAGGCTGTACTCGACCTGCTTCTCAGTACCTACCTGTTTGCCTATACCGTCGTACTGGCGGGCAACTGGTACCTGGGGCAGTTGATCGGTGCACGGACACAGGGCCAGGAAGGCTTCCGGATGCGGGACTTCCGCCTGCCGGACGTATTCATCTGGGTGCTCGTCGGATCATCCGGTGCGGCGCTGGTCAGCCTGGCCGGAAACGCCGGAGTCTTCGAGCATCTGGCGTGGAACGCGCTTTTCATTGCGCTGTTCCTCTATGGCGTGCAGGGACTGGGAATACTGTGGTCGCTGCTCGACCGTTTCGAGATCGCACGCGGGATTCGTATCGGCGTAGGCGCCGCCCTCGCGATACTGGTCGTGGTGCCCGGGGCAAACATCCTGGTGCTGCTGGGACTGCCGGGACTGGGCGTGGCCGAGACGTGGATACACTTTCGCAGTACTGAAAGGAGCTAGAGGGGATATGAAAGTCATTTTGAATAGCGATGTGAGCAATCTCGGGGAAGAGGGAGACGTCAAAGACGTTGCGGACGGCTACGCACGAAACTTCCTGATCCCCAGGGGGATGGTCATGCCGTACTCGCGGCAGAACCTGGCACTCATCGAGAGCCGCCGCGCGACCATCGAGAAGCGCAAGGAAGACAAGCGCGAGCAGGCCAAGACCGCGCGGGAGCGCCTCGAGGGCGAGTCACTGACCATACAGATGACCGCCGGCGAGCGGGGCAAGCTCTTCGGTTCCGTTACGAGTCAGACCATTGCCGAGGAGCTCGAGAAGCGCGGCATCGAGGTCGAACGCAAGAAGATCGACATCGAGGATGGTACAATCAAGACCCTCGGAACCCATACCGTGCGCGTGCGCCTGTACGCCGACGAAGAGGCACAGCTGAAGGTGGTGGTGGAGCCCGACGAGAAGAGCGCCGCCCGTCAGCAGCCGGCACCGGCCGCGGATGCCCGGGCTGAAGAAGCGCCCGCCGAAGAGGCACCTGCCGAGGAAGCCGCCGCCGGGGAAGCAGCGACTGCAGTGGCCGAAGACGAAGAATCCGTACCTGCAGAGGCCGATACCGAAGCGGAAGCTGGCGAAGAGGCCGCCGAAGAGGAGGCCGCCGAAGAAGAAGCGCTCGAGGGTGAGGAAGATCGGGAGTAACCTCTCGCCGGAATGAACGGGGAGTCACTGAAAGACAGGGTACCGCCTCACAACACCGAGGCCGAGGCTGCAACCCTGGGTGCGATACTGCTCGATCCCGAGGCGCTCGGTCGCGTCCTTGTCTATCTCCGCTCCGACGACTTCTACCGTAACGCGAACGCTCGCATCTTTCAGGCAATACTCAACCTCTCCGAACGGGCCGAGGAAATCGATATCATCACCGTCACGCAGGAGTTGCGCGCCGAGGGCGCACTCGACAACGTAGGCGGTTCGGGATATGTCTCCTCCCTCACCGGCGCAGTGCCGACCAGCGCCAACGTCGAGTACTACGCCCGCATCGTCAAGGAATCCAGCCTCAGACGCAAGCTCCTGCGGGTGTCGAACGAGATCATTGCGACGATCTATGACGATACTCGGGAGAGCCGCAAGGTCGTCGAAGAGGCCGAGCGGCGCATCTTCGACATTGCGGACAACCAGCACACGGAGAGCTTTCGCAAGGCCAAGGACATCGTCCAGGAGACCGTGGAGGCCATCGAGCGCCTCTACAAGACCAAAGACAGCTACACCGGCGTGCCCTCGGGCTTCCCGGACCTAGATAACATGCTCAGCGGGTTCCAGGACTCCGAGCTCATCATCATCGGCGCGCGGCCGTCGGTGGGAAAGACCGCCCTCGCGCTGACGATGGCGGCCCACATGGCGATACACCAGCACATTCCGGTGGGGTTCTTCACTGCGGAGATGTCCAACATGGCGCTCATGCAGCGTCTCATTGCCTCCGAGGCGAGAATCGGCTCCCAGACGATCAGAACGGGTATGCTCAAGCCCTCGGACTTCAAAAGCCTCACCGACGCCGCCGGCCTCATCTACGAGTCTCCGCTGTGGATCAATGACACGCCCAACATCCCGCTGCTCGATCTGCGCGCGCAGGCGCGCCGTATGGTCGCGCAGCAGGGCATACGTGTACTGTTCGTAGACTACATCACCCTCATCACCTCCGAGAACACCGAGCTTCCACGGCACGAACAGGTTGCCGAGATCTCGCGATCGCTCAAGGCGCTCGCGCGTGAGCTGAGAGTGCCGATTATCGCCCTGTCTCAGTTGACCCGCGATTCCGAGGGAAAGCGGCCGTCACTCGCCAGCATTCGTGAGTCCGGCTCTATCGAGCAGGACGCGGACGTGGTAATCTTTCTGCATCGCGAGCGGGGAAGCGAGCGCACCGGCGACGAGCACCCCAGCGTCGTCGAGACCGAGCTCGTCGTGGCGAAGCAGCGGAACGGCCCGGTGGGAACCGTGAAAATAGCGTTCGTGCCGAAATACACCAAGTTCGAGTCGCTTCGCCAGGAGCCGGTGTAACCCGAGGAAGGAGGCTGAGAGAGCATGGCGTTGAAGGACGAGTACAATTTCGACGATCTCGAGAACGAAGCGGAGAACATGGTGGTCGAGGAGCTCGAACGCCAGCTTGCGCTCGAGGAGAACGCTCGGGTATGTCGTACCGAAGAGTGCGTGCTCGATATGGCGGCCTACGCGCTGAACCACGTTCCCCCCCTCTATCGTGCGACGCTTCTCGGCCGTGTGTACAAGCCCGCCCTCGATGAAAAACACTACGGCGAGGTGCGCGATGCAGTCGCCGAAGCCATCCGTGTTGTCAGAGAGAACCCGCCGTCCGACCTGAGATGATTACCGGCGCACGCGCTGCGATCAATCCGGAAGCGTGAGGCGGAACGATTCGGTCTCGGTATTCGCGTTGATGGCAGCCACGAACCGCTGCGCCTGATCTGATGAGGCGTAGAATCGGCCTGCTGCCGTAATGAGCGCCCATCCTCCATCCTTGAAGAAATACAGATCCCCCGTGCGCTCGCCGCTCTCGGGCTCCCACAGCGTGGCGCTGCCGTCACGATTGAGCGACCAGAGGTAGCCGCCGGAGCTTTCGAGGCGCTGCGCCGCGTGCGTGGTGCCACCGTAGACCTCGTCATCCTCAGCGGTCACGCGCGTTATCCCCGAGCGGCCGATCGAGGTGTACACGGCGCCGCTTTCCGGATCGAGAGCCAGGTTTCCGTCGAGATACTCACCGGGAAGGCTGAAGATGAGGGTTCTGCGCGTCAGATCGGCCGAACCGGAGAACCGGGTGACGGTAGTCTCGGTCTCTCCCTCCCGCGTTATGCCGAGGGCGTAGAGGTCGCCGGTCTCCCGATCGTAGGCGAGGTCAAAGACCAGGAAGGCTTCGGTCTCGAGGCCCACGGTTTCGCGGGTGACCGGATCGATGGTGAGAACCGCCGACTCGAAGGAGCTCGTGCGCGACTTCCCGACGACGATTCCGTACTGCTCCGTACCGGCCACCGCCTCCATCCCGAGAGAGGAGTAGCGGAGCTCCTCTTCAAAGTCCTCGAGTGAGAGCTGAAACAGAGTGTCGGCGCGGTTGAGCAGCAGAACCGTACCGTCGAACTCCTCCACCGCGTGAATGCGCGCGTCGGAGCTG
>JAAAOH010000375.1 GCA_009908925.1 Spirochaetota bacterium
TTAGGTGATTGAGATTGGTGCGGATGCGGTCACGCGGGTCGTTCTTGACCTGGTCGATGAGTCCATCCGCGAAGGACGGGGCCGTAGCCTCCGGAGCGAGCCGGGATTCGATGCGTCGGAACCCGGCTCGTTTTCTCTCGGCGACGAGGGCGCCGGGCTCGACTCTCTGGAGATGCTCACCGCAGCCGGCCGTGTGAACGAGTTCTTTCATCTCCACGAAACGGGCGTGGAGGACATGCTCCTGCGGAAGCGAACGCTCAATGAGTGGGCGGAGATCGTGCGGACGGCTCTGGCTGAGGGTGTTTCGGGGGTGACCTTCTACACCTCGGGAACGGTCGGCCCGCCGAAGCGAATTACCCATTCGTGGGCATCGATCGAGCAGGAAATCGACTTTCTGTCGGATGTGTTCGCCGGGCGCCGGCGGGTGATATCCACCGTGCCGGCTCACCACATTTACGGATTTCTCTTCACGGTGCTGCTTCCCGAACACATGGGAGTGCCCGTGATGAGCTTCACCTGGGAGGAGCTCGGTGAGCTGTCGGCGCGGGTCTGTGCAGGCGACCTCGTGGTCTCTCATCCCACACTCTGGCGCTACCTCTCCCGGAGCGCAGGGCACTGGCCGGGGGGCGTGTGGGGAACCTCATCCACCGCGCCCCTGCCCGCCGACATCCATCGCGCGCTGACCGCCGGCGGGCTCGAGCGGCTCTGGGAAATCTACGGCTCGACCGAAACCGCCGGCGTGGGGTTGCGGGACCGGCCCGATGCGCCCTTCGAGCTGTTTCCTTACCTTTCGGCCGGAGATCCCCGGGCGGGAGACGCCGCCTGGACGGAGGAGCTTCCTGATCGCCTCGAATGGGTCGACGGGCGCCACTTCTTTCCGCGCGGGCGGGTCGACCGGGTCGTACAGGTGGGCGGTGAGAACGTGAGCCTGGAGCACGTCGAAGACGTTCTCGGAGGTATCCCGGGGGTTGAGCAGGCGATCGTACGGACGACGGAGGTCGACGGGGAACCGAGGCTCAAGGCATTCCTGGTGATAGGGGTCGCTGCGCCAACCGCTTCGGGCGCTCACGCGCCTTCGGGCGGGCAGGCGCCGGGGTCGGGCGTTGAGGCGCCGTCCCGGGAGGCGGTGGCGGGATACGCGCGTCAGCACCTGCGCGCGGTGGAGCGACCGGTCTCGGTGACGTTTGGTGAGGCGGTGCCTCGCAACGCTATGGGCAAGATCACGGACTGGGACACGGGATGAGGGCCGATCGACCGGCGCCCGGTCGGCGGGTCCGGCCGGTCACTCGCTCTCGTCGAGAACCGCGCGCCAGCCGCGGGCTTCGATATCGGCGGCGGTCTCCTCGACCGCGGTGCGTTGTGCCCCGGCGAATGACTCGAGGCGCTCGGCAAGTCGCTCGTCGCCGAGAGCCAGTATCCGCAGGGCAAGAAGCCCGGCGTTGCGGGCATTGTTGACTGCTACCGTCGCGACCGGTACACCTCGTGGCATCTGAACGATGGAGAGGAGGGAGTCCACGCCCGAGAGGGCACGGCTTCTGACGGGGACGCCAATCACCGGGAGCGTGGTGAGCGATGCGACCATTCCGGGCAGGTGGGCCGCGCCGCCCGCCCCGGCAATGATGAGCCCCAGGCCGCGTTCGCGCGCCGTCTGCGCGTAGTGAACCATGCGCTGTGGTGTGCGGTGGGCACTGACGACGGTGAGCTCGTAGTCGATCTCGAACTCCTCGCAGACCTCCGCCGCGGCTTTCATGACCGGCAGGTCCGAGTCACTTCCCATAATTATTCCGATCATTTCGTGCTCCTCTCGCTCATCATGTCGCCGGACCCCGTAGTACGGATTGCCCGAGCCGCCGCGGCTGCCGCGGCCCGAGCCTCCGTCCGGTCGGCCCGGCATACGGTGAGGTGGCCCATCTTGCGGCCCGGGCGTGATGCCCGCTTGCCGTAGAGGTGCACGTGTGTCCCCTCGAGGGCAAGCGCCTCAGCCAGTCCGTGATGCGTTGTCGGGCCTTCGGTCCCGGAGCCGATGAGATTCCGCATGACCGCCGGCCCCCTCATGCGTGTGCTTCCAAGCGGCAGGCCGAGGATGGCCCGCAGATGTTGCTCGAACTGGTCGGTCTCGGCTGCCTCGATGGTAAGATGACCCGAGTTATGCGGGCGAGGGGCGATCTCGTTGACGAGCACCCGGCCGTCGGTGGTCAGAAAGAGCTCCACCGCATTCATGCCGATGCCGTCGATTGCCGCCGCCGCCTGCTCGGCCACGCGCTTCGCCTCGGCGGCGACGGACGGGGAGATCGCTGCCGGATAGAGCACAGCCTGCACCAGATTCAGCTCGGGGTCCATCTCCATCTCGAAGGGCGGGTATGTGGTGGTCTCGCCGGACGGGCCCCGTGCAACGAGCACGGAGAGCTCGGTTTCGATGTCGACGAGCTCCTCGAGATAGGAGGGGCCGGAGAGGGGTATTACGTCCGTCCCACGGTCGAGCACCGCCACGCCGCGTCCGTCGTAGCCACCGAAGCGGAGCTTCTGCACGGCCGGCAGGCCGAATGCGGCCGCAGCGGCACCCGCGGCCCCACCCCCGGCGGCGGCCACGTTTTTGCCGCCGGGGCTGCCGGGGCCGCCGGGGCTGCCGGCTTCCGAAAGCGCTCCGAATCGGGGGCCGGGCACGCCGGCGTCATGCAGGGTCTGTCGCTGGGTGAGCTTGTCGTGTATCGTTTCGAGCACGAGGGCTCCCGGTCTCGTCGGCGTTCCGCCGCGGGCAATCTCCCGCAGCGCTGCGGTGCTTACATGCTCGATCTCAACCGTCACGACATCGGCATCCGCTGCGGCCGCTACGACGGCGTCGAAGTCGGTGAAGGACGCCGCCACCTGCCGGGCCGCCGTCGCTGCGGCGGGGCAATCGGGTGTCGGGTCGAGCACGGTCAGCTCGACGTCGAGGCGTGCCGCCGCCACTCCGAGCATTCGCCCGAGTTGGCCGCCACCGAGAATGAGGAGCTGTGTGCGGTTGTGTGCCATGCGCACCGCGATCTTACGGCGGCTTTCTGCGGGCGGTCAAGCGACGGGGGCGAAGTTGCCGGGCTGTCGGGGTTGGCGGAAGCCGACGATTTTCGTAATCTTACCGATGTCGCGACCGCGCGGCACAGCCCCGGGCGAGCCGTCCGCCGGCTACCGAAGTCGGTCGTACGGGAGGAATCATGAAGACACGACGACTCGTCACACTTTCAATATTGCTGCTGTTCGCCTCGGCAGCGCTGGCCTTCGGCCGCGGTAGACCGGAATCGGGGGGTGCGGGAGCGATGGACCGCATCGAGGAGCGGGGCAGCATCATCGTAGCAACCTCGGGCACACTATTCCCGGCGTCGTTCTACAGCGAGGATGATGAGCTCACCGGCTTCGACGTAGAGGTGATGCAGGCCGTTGCCGCAGAGCTGGGCCTCGAGGTGGATTTCCGCATCATGGCCTTCGACGCCATGCTCGGCGGTATTCAGAGCGGGCAGGTGGATGCGGCGGTGAACGATATCAACCGGACCGCCGAGCGGGATGAGATGGTCGACTTCTCAGAGCCCTACAAGTACTCCTTCGCCACGCTCATGGTGCGCGCCGACGACCTCTCCGGCATCGAAACCGTCGATGATCTCGAGGGTAAGGTCCACGCCGGCGAGGCGACGACGACCTTCTCCCGGGTGATGCGAAGCTACGGGGCGGAGATCCTGACCTACGACAACGCCACGAACGACCAGTATCTGCGCGATCTCGAGCTCGGCCGCACAGACGTCATCATGAACGACTACTACCTGCAGCGCCTTGCCATCCAGTTTATGCCCGAGTTCGAGGTGACCCTGCATCCGGATCTGAGGTTCTGGCTCGAGCCGGCGGGGAGTCACATCGTCGTTCCGGACGGCGCCGAAGAGCTCAAGAGCCGCATGGACGAGGCCCTGGCCGACTTGCGTGAAGACGGCACGCTTGGCGAGATCTCGGCGAGCTTCTTCAACGGTGACGACGTTTCGACGCGCCCCGACGTTGAAGAAGAGGGCTTCATCGTCATCGATCTCGACGAGCTTCCGGAGTAGCGCTCACTCCGCCGCGTGGGGGCCGCGTTGTGCGATGCCTCCGCCCGGTCCCCGTGCCGCCGGTCGCCCCCCACCGGGCGCGGCCATGGCAACGTCGAGCCGCCGCTCGAGGCGGTCCTGGAACAGCGAGAAGAGGGTGCAGACGCCCCAGTAGACCAGCGCCGCGGTGAGGTACATCGTGAAGGTGTCGAAGGTGCGCCCGGCAACGATCTTTGCGTTGAGAAGCACCTCCTGCACGGTGATAACCGAAGCGAGCGAGGTGGCCTTTATGAGGTCGAGCATGACGTTTGACAGGCTCGGCACGGCCACGCGCGCGGCCTGTGGCAGAACTACCCTGAACAGAATC
>JAAAOH010000334.1 GCA_009908925.1 Spirochaetota bacterium
GCGATGAAGAACGTGATCAGCGTCGGCAGGTGCTCGAGGAGCCCGTTCTGGAATGACCCCCGTACGAACACGAGGGGCAGATGCCACAGAGCCCAGAAAACGGCAAGAACCAGGCTCGCCTCGAGGAGATTCATGCGACTGCGAAGGGCGTCGAGCCCATACCCGCGCCAGCCGAGCTCCTCCGGAATGGGCCCGAACACCAGCGTGAATGCGAGAAACCCGATGGGCGCAGCCAGGAAGGCCTCGCTCAACTGAAGCTGCTCGAGTGAGCCACCGCCGAATAACGAGAACAGCACCGCCACAACGTTTATGAGAAGCTGGAGAAACAGAATGACGGGCCACCATGCAATCCCGATCCGCCGCGGATCGATCGCCCGCACCCAGAAGTCCCGCGCGAAACCGCGGACGCGCGTAAAGTGCACGAAGACCACCGCCGACAGCGTGGCGCTCCCGCCGGCGAGGGCGATGAGCGCGAAGCTGTCCTCGAACCACTCCAACCTCTGTCCGGCAACCAGCACCCACAGCGGTATCCACGTCAACGCCAGATCAAGGCCGAAGAAGGGCCAGGGTCGGTATACCCGGCGGAGGTCGCCACTTTCCCTGACGCGCGCCGGCGCGCTGATCCTCTCGACTACCGTCTGTTCCATACTCGATTCCTCCCGTGACAATGCTCACGGGTAGGATAGGGTCGTCGCGGGGGGCGGCGCCATCGAGAGGATTCCCGGTTTTCAGCCGTCAGGGCGAATTACGGAGTTCTCCGTAGGTGGAGACCAGTCGGGTGAGCTGCATGCGTGAGCCGACCTCACACTTGCGGAAGACCGAACGCAAATGCGTGTCGACCGTCCGCGGGGAGATGTAGAGCTCCTCGGCAATCTGCCGGTCGCTCTTGCCCTCGAGGAGCTTCTCGACGACCTCGCGCTCGCGGCGGGTGATGCCGAAGGCGTCCACCATCTGCTGTGGGACGGCAAGTGGTTCCCCGGCCCCCGAGAGCCGGAACCCGCTCACGATCGCCACGATGAGCACCACGTTGGCAATGCCGTAGCCGGCGGCGAACACAAACCCGTCACGCGCGGTTTCCCCCGCCGCACGAAGCGCGAGGCTCACACCGAAGTCGAGGAGGTTCGCAGGGATAAGGAGAAGGAGCGCCACACCGAAACCACGCAGGTAGGCCCGCCAGGGTCTGCTGGCAATTGCGCCGCTCAATGACAGTGCGCGAAGTCCTACCAGTATTGCCAGAACACCCACCAGAAGCTCGATGGTGATCATGATAAGCATCGCGGCCAGGGAGCCCGGCGGGAACACGGCCTGTTCGGGCGGATGGGCTGTGAGAAGGGCGGCGACCAGAACCGCCAGCCCGCCGATCACCGCTGACGGCACGTCGGAGACGAGGGACCCCGGCGCCGTGTCGCGATATCGGCGTGCAGCACCCTCGTGTCCACCGCACCTTCGCAGGCGCCGGTCACGCGAAATGTAGAACACCAGCGCAAATGCCGCATACCCCCAGGCCGCGGCGTTTAGCACCCGGTAGGCCGGCAGACTCCGCGGCATCCCGATAACCCGCAGATAGACACCGAAAAAGGACGCGAGTCCCATCACGAGCAGCGCGATGACTGCGGTAACCACCGGCGGCAGAGCGAGCGGTGCAATGCGCTTGAGAAACAACAGAGCAACGACAAGGCCGGATCCGGTAACGAGACCCGTAAGACTCAGGATCAGCCAGAGTTGCTCCATGGCCGACATTGTACTCGGCTCACAGGTGGACGATCAACGTACGGGGACCCGGTAAACTCGCACGCCGCCGCTGTTAACCTTGGCCGTAGCGAGGCGCGTGGGTATCTTCTATGTCATGAAAACTCCGCTATCCATTTTCTTGCTCGCCATCATTGCGGCGACCGCGGTCGTCGCCGAGCCCACCGTCGCCGCCGCCCCCGCGGCCCACGCAAACGTCCCCCAGGCCCACCCCGCCATCTCCGTGCAGCCCTCGATCGAGCTCGGCTTCGTCGACGTCCCGCACAACGTCATCCAGTACGGCAAAGGAACCGACAGCTTCGACTTCGTCACGAAGGGCGGCCAGGAGGTCCTCTTCCCCTACAGCCGCTTTCGAATCGACATCGGCCTCGGCGAGCGGCAGCGGCACTTCGTCGGGCTGCTCTATCAGCCGCTTACCTTCGAGACGGTGACGCAGTTCGAGAAAACCCTGACCATCGACACCGAAACCTTCGATGAGGGACAGGTCGTCGATCTCGTCTACGGCTTTGATTTCTGGCGTGGGACCTACGAGTACCGCATTGTCGACGGGGAGCACTGGAGAGTGGACGCCGGGGCCTCCCTGCAACTTCGAAACGCTTCGATACGGTTCAAGGCACAGGAGGGCGACGAGCTCGTGGTAAGCCAGGGCACCGGGCCGGTCCCTGCTCTCAGGGCCCAGGCGCGCTACACCACCGACTCCCGCTTCTGGGTGGAGGCTGAGGCCGATGGCTTCTACGCGAGCAATGCCTTCATAAACGGGGCGGAGTATCCCTTCACCGGCTGGATCTGGGACGCCGCGCTGAGCGCGGGAGCCCCCATCACGCGCTACGCAGAGACCTACCTCTCCCTGCGCACCATCGGCGGTGGAGCGGAGGGTACCGCCACGGACACGCGCGAGACCTGGACCGAGTCGCGTGCCGGCGGCGATGAGCGCTACACGCGAAACGAGCTCACCACCGTCGCTGTTTCTGTCGGCGTGCGACTGCTGTTCTGAACGCCGCAAAACGCTTGCCCGCCCGCGAGTGGCAGGCTACACTGGCGGCTGAATGAACGCCGATTACCAGGCCCGGCTGAACCGCGTCATCGACTACATCGACAGCAACCTTACCGAGCAGCTCGACCTCGACACCCTGGCCGGCGTGGCCTCATTCTCCAGGTATCACTTCCACCGCATCTTTTCCGCCGTCATGGGCGAGACGCCGGGGTCGTATATCCAGCGCCTGCGCCTGGAGAAGGCCGCCGGCTATGTCGCGGAGGATGAGCGCCCTATCACCGAGATCGCGATGGACCTCGGCTTCTCGAGCCCCTCCGTTTTCTCCCGCGCCTTCAGCGACTACTTCGGTGTGAGCCCGAACCGGTGGCGTCGGGGCGAGTGGAAGGATTACGGCAAGAATTCCAAACTGCAGAGCAACAGATATCAACCGCTGAGCAACTACAGAGAAGCGACCCGCGTCTCCGTTGGCTACGATAACTACATCAAACGCCAATGGAGGGTAAATATGAAGACCGAAACGAACGAGCTCGAGTATCAGGTAGAGATCCGGGATCTGCCGGAGAAGACCGTTGCCTACATCCGCCACACCGGGCCGTACGCAGGGGACGGAGAGCTGTTCGGGCGGCTGTTCGGCGCGCTCATGCGCTGGGCCGGCCCCCGGGATCTCTTCGAGCCGGGCAAAACGGAGATGCTCACCATCTATCACGACTCCCCGGAGATTACCGAGGAAGACAAGCTGCGAATCAGCGTCTGCATGACCGTTCCCGAAGACACTGAGGTCAGCGGCGAGATCGGGCTGATGACGATCCCCGCCGGGCGCTACGCGGTGGCGGAGTTTCTGCTGACAAGCCCGGAGCAGTACGGGGACGCGTGGAACAGCCTCTTCGGCGGTTGGTTCCCCGAAAGCGGCTACCAGTGCACCGAGGGCCCCTGCTACGAGCTCTACCTCAACGATCCGGATTCGGATCCGCAGGGTAGACATCACGTGGCAATTCACATCCCGGTCAAGGTGCTGTAGAATCCGACACAAAAGTGAGAAGTCGAGGGGGGTAATGTGATACAGAGGGGGATCATTCTTCCCGCCCTGTTCGCCCTGCTTTTCGTTGTACTCATCGCGGCGTACGGGGCGGTCTTCGTGATCCTGCCGATACCCCGGATCTTTAAGCTCATCATAGCCGTGGCGGTCGGAGCGATCGCCGCGGCTATGGCGTATGTGGTTATTCAACGGAACAGAGAAATCCGGGAGGAGGGGAAGGATGACCTTAGTAAATACTGACTACATAAGCGGACGCGAGCTGCAGACCCTCGGCCTGGTGAAGGGCTCGACCATCAGGGCGAAGCATCTGGGAAATGATATTATGGCCGCCCTGAAGATGATCGTGGGTGGCGAGCTCACCGGCTATGGAGATATGATCAGCGAAGCCCGGGCGATCGCCACCAAACGCATGGTCGAAGAAGCAACCGGAATGGGCGCGGATGCCGTGGTAAACGTGCGCTATGCTACGAGCAGCGTCGCGAGAAGTGCGGCTGAGGTGTTGGTTTACGGGACCGCCGTCAAATACTTATCCGACCGATAGACGCGCGGAAGATGATTCCGCGCTTCCGGCAGTATGAGCCGACCCTCCCCCCGCGGGCGGTCGTGCTCGTCGTCCACGGGTTGAACCTTC
>JAAAOH010000078.1 GCA_009908925.1 Spirochaetota bacterium
CGACTTCTTCTCAGGCGCCGTATATCGGCTGCTCGGAATACCAACTGCCCTCTTCACGCCCATCTTTGCCATGGCGCGCGTCTCGGGTTGGCTCGCTCACATCCTCGAGCAGCGACATGACAACCGCATCTACCGGCCGAAGGCACTCTACGTCGGCCAGGAGGAGCGCCACGTCACGCCCCTCGAGGAAAGATAGCGGTCTCCACCAAAACGGGCTCGCAGGCAGCCGCCCCCACGGCGACTCCTGCGAGCCCGTTCGTTTTCTTCCCGGCCCTCGATCAGCCCGGCGAGTAGATTGACTCGAGCGTTTCCACGCCCTCGTGCACATGTGTGGCCGAGTCGTCGAGGGCGGCCTTCTCCTCATCGGAGAGCTCAACCTCTATGATTCGCTCCACACCGTGCTTACCGAGAAGGACCGGCACGCCGAGGAAGATGCCCTCGTGGCCGTACTCACCGCGAAGGTAGGCGCTGGCGGCGGCAATGCGCTTCTCGTCTTTCACCACGGCCTCGACCATCTTGGCAACCGATGCTCCCGGCGCGTAGAAGGCGCTCCCCTTCTTGAGATAGCTCACGATCTCACCCCCGCCCTTGCGCGTGCGGTTCACGAGCTGCTCGATTTCATCCGGGGTAAGGAGCTCGGTCAGCGGGAAGCCGCCCACCGAGGTGTATCGCGGAAGCGGAACCATCGAATCGCCGTGGCCGCCGAGAACCATCGCAAAGACATCGCTCGGCAGGACGTTGAGCTTCTCGGCGATGAAGTAGCGGAACCGCGTGGAATCGAGGATGCCCGCCATGCCGACGACCCGCTTGAGGGCAAAGCCCGTCTCGCGGAGCACCGTCATCGCGATCACATCGAGCGGATTCGCCACGACGATGACAATGGCATCCGGCGCGTACTTCTCTATAGCCTGTGCCGCCTCTTTGGCGATCTGCACGTTGGTCTTGAGCAGATCCATCCGGTCCATGCCCGGCTTGCGCGGGATGCCCGCGGTATGCACGACGACGTCCGAGCCTTCGATCTGGGAATAGTCGTTGGTTCCTCGGATGCTCACGTTGTACTGGCGAAGCGGCGCCGCGTGCAGGAAGTCGAGGGCTTTACTCTGAGGCAGACCTTCGACCACGTCGACCATCACTATGTCGGCGATGTTCTTCTCGGCAATGTAGTATACGGCGGTTGCGCCGACGTTGCCCGCCCCGATAACCGACACCTTACTCATTTCTTCCCTCCGGCGCTCTTCATCATCGTCTTGAGGTCCTCGGCCGACGCGGTGAGCTTCTGCTGCTCGGCGTCGGTGAGCTGCGGCAGCATCACCTGCTCGATGCCGTTCCGCCCGATCACCGCCGGCAGGCTCATCGCCACGCCCTCGATGCCGTACTCGCCGCGAAGCATCATTGAGACCGTCATGATTCGCCCGGTATTCATGTTCACCGCCTGGGCAAGCTCGGTCGCGGCCGCCGACGGCCCGTAGTAGGAGCTTGCCCGCTGTGCCATATCCACGATGAGGCTTCCGGCGTTGCGTGTCTCGTCGAAGAGTTCCTCGAGGCGATCCGACGGCATGAGTTGCGTGACGGGAACACCGGAGACGGTGCAGTAGCGCGGGAGGGGGATCATCGCGTCGGCATGACGACCGATCACCGTGGCCTGCACGTTCTCGGTGGTAACGCCGAGCTCCTCTGCAATGAAATAGCGCAGGCGCGTCGAGTCGAGCACCCCGCCGAGCCCCATGACCTGCCGCCTGTCCAGCCCCGACTCTTCGACGAAGAGGGCCGTGAGCAGATCAACCGGCTCGGAGACCATGATCACCTTTGCCGAGCTGCCGGACATACTCTTCGCGAGCTCCCTGATGACGCCGGCGTTCTCGCTGTACAGATCCTCACGCTGCATGCCGGGTTTTCGCACGGACCCGGCCGTCACGATGATGATGTCGTTCGCCAGCACATGCTCGAGTCGGTCGGTGCCCTGGATGCGAACATCGTAGCCCCGCACCGGTGCGGCTTCCATCATGTCGAGGGCTTTCCCGGTGGAAAGTCCCTCCTGGATGTCGTACAGCACCACATGTGCCACGTTGTGTTCCGCGATAAAAAACGCCGTGTTCGCGCCGACGTTTCCGCTGCCGATGATGCCGATATTTGCCATTTCTGACTCCCGCTGCTACTATACCAGCCGTTGTTGACCGTGTCACCGGGGTTATAGGAGGACATCTCATGCCGGAACCACAGAACGATTACCGGGTAGAATCCGATTCGATGGGCGAGGTTCACATACCCGCGTGGGCCTACTGGGGCGCACAGACGCAGCGGGCGGTGCAGAACTTCGGCGTGTCCGAACACCGGATTCCGAACTCGATGATACGGGCACTTGCCCTCATCAAGAAACACACCGCGCGCGCAAATGCGGAGCTCGGGCTCATCGATACGAAGCTTGCCGACGCAGTCGTCCGCGCCGCCGAAGAGATCTACGCGGGGAAGTGGGATGATCATTTTCCGATCGACGTCTTCCAGACCGGAAGCGGCACCTCGTGGAACATGAATGCGAACGAGGTGATCGCGAATCGGGCAAACGAGATCCTCGGCCAGCCGGTAGGGACCCGAAACCCCGTGCATCCGAACGACATCGTGAACCGCGGGCAGTCGTCGAATGACGTCATTCCCACGGCGGTGCACGTTGCAGACCGCATGGAGCTCGAGCAGGCGCTCCCACGGGTACGTACGCTCGCGCAGTCTCTCGCGGCAAAAGGGGCGGAGTTCTCCCGCGTCGTCAAGCTCGGTCGGACCCACCTCCAGGATGCGGTTCCCATGACCCTCGGACAGGAGTTCTCGGGCTTCGCAGTGCAGATTCAGAAGAGCGCCGACCGGCTCGAGAATACCTTCTCGAACCTCGAGGAGCTCGCCCTCGGCGGCACGGCGGTGGGCACCGGCATCAACTGCCATCCCGACATGCCGGACATCGCCATACGGGGCATCGCCGCGGACTCAGGGCTGCCTTTCCGGCCGGCCGTGAACCGCTTCGAGGCGATCGCGGCCCGGGACGCCCAGGTCGAGCTGATGGGCGCGATCAACGTCCTCGCCGGTGCGCTCATGAAGATCGCCAATGACCTCAGGCTGCTTGCAAGCGGCCCCCGCGGCAGTATCGGCGAAATCGTTCTGCCCTCGCTCCAGCCGGGAAGTTCCATCATGCCCGGCAAAGTGAATCCGGTCATCCCGGAGATGGTAATTCAGGTTGCCGCTCATCTCATGGGCAAAGTGACCTCGGTTACGACGGCCGGCCAGCACGGCCCGCTCGAGCTCAACATGATGCACCCGCTCATCGCCTACGAGACCGTAAGCGCCGTGCGCCTGGCCGCAGAAACCTGCGACGCCTTCGCCTCCCGCTGTGTGGACGGGATCGCCGCCGACGAGGAGCGCGCGGGCTTCTGGATCGAGTGGAGCCTCGCCCTCGTCACGCCGCTTGCCACCGAGATCGGCTACGACCAGGCCTCAAAGCTCGCCTACAAAGCCTACAAGGAGAAGCGGCGCATTCGCGACGTGGTCGAAGAGGCGGGCGTCGTTTCAGCGGAGAAGCTCGACGAGCTCCTCGACCCGCGCAGGATGATCTGAGGCGCAGCGCGGAAACCGGCGGCGCCGGCCCGGGCGTGGTGCCGCCCCCGGGCGCGGTGTTCAGAGCCCGAGATGTCCGGCGAATCGCTCGAATGCGACGGGAAAGTCGGCACGCCCGAGCCCGAGCCGGAAGTAGGAATCCGGCATGTCGAACAGCGGCCCCGGTATCAGGAGCACGTCGGCGGCCGCGCGGAGCTCGTCGGCAAAGACCCGGCTCGAGCGGCCGTCTGTGAAGCGCGGCAGCAGCGTCGAGCCCCCGCGCCCCGGGAGGAAGGCAACCGGAGACCCGTCGGCGGCGAGTCGCGCCGCGACGAGCTCGGCATGCGCGCCGATGCGTTCCCGGTTCGTGCGCATGAGGGCCTCCCCCTGATCGAGTGCGACCCGCGCAAGCCACTCCGAGGCGGCGCTGTTGCAGATCGTCGTATAGTCTTTGAGCGCCGCAACACGGCGGAGGAGCGCTTCGTCCCGCGTGGCGAGCCAGCCGATTCGAAGCCCCGGCAGCCCGAAACTCTTCGAAAGCCCCCAGAGCGAAATCCCCTTTTCGTAGAGGTCGCAGACGGCGGGCAGCCTCCCGGGGGTGTCGGCGGGGGTGGCGGCGGGCCCGCGGGTGGCCGCGGCCTCCGGGGTGGCGGCGGCACCGTACTCCAGCCCCCGGTACATTTCATCGGAAAACAGATACACGCCATGCTCACGCGCGACGGTCACGATCGCCTCGAGCGCCTCGGCGTCGGGCAGAAGACCGGTGGGGTTGTGCGGCAGGTTCACCACGATGAGGCGCGTTTCGGGGCGAAGGAGCCCACGCAA
>JAAAOH010000237.1 GCA_009908925.1 Spirochaetota bacterium
CCTGCGCGATGATGCGGAGCTTGCCGCCGTCGTTGCCGCCCGCGGCGTGCCGGTAGTGCTCATGCACATGCAGGGCACGCCCAAGACGATGCAGCGGCGCCCTCACTACGAGCACACCGTTGCCGATATTCTAGAGGTGCTGCGCGAGCGTATCACCGTGGCGGTGGATGCGGGCATCGCCCGGGACCGCATCATCTGTGACCCCGGCATCGGGTTCGGCAAGACGATCGCCGATAACCTTCGCATCCTTCGCGGGCTCTCACGGTTCCGCGCCGAACTCGACACGCCGGTTCTTGTCGGGCTCTCGCGCAAGTCCTTCATCGGGACGGTACTCGGAGACGCCGACGCGCCCCTGCCCGTGGAGGAGCGCCTTACCGGGACACTCGCGGCGCACGCCTGGGCGGTACGGGAGGGCGCCGATATCCTTCGCGTGCACGACGTCGCGGAGACCGTGCAGCTTGTGACGATGCTCGAGGCGATAGCGACAGTGGAGCGGCAATGAGTTTTCTGACCGACATCTGGATCCTCCGGGAGGTGGTGCTTCCCACCCTCGACGTTCTCCTCCTCGCCTTCATCATCTACAAGGGCTACCAGATCCTCGTCCAGACCCGCGCCATCCAGCTCATAAAGGGCGCATTCTTTCTCGTGCTCCTCTACGCCACCGCGTTCTTTCTCAACCTGCGCACCCTGCTGTGGATCATCAATCTCCTCGCGCCGAGCCTCGTCATTGGCCTGGCCATCATCTTCCAGCCGGAGCTCAGAAAGATCTTCACCCGCATCGGGCAGGGGAGGCTGCTGCAGCTCTCGGGCAGATCCAAGAATTACGAGCTCGACGCGGTGGTAAGCGCGGTGGAGCGGCTCTCCGCCGACCGCCGGGGCGCGCTCGTGGTGTTCGCGCGCACGGTGGGTCTGAAGAGCATCATCGAGACCGGGACCAGGCTCGATGCGGAGATAAGCTCGCCGCTCATCATGTCGATCTTCGGCTATGAGACGGCGCTCCACGACGGCGCCATCATCATCGAGGACGGAAAGATCGTGGCCGCAGGCTGCTTTCTCCCGCTCTCGGAGCAACTCGACGTGCGCCGCAGCTTCGGCACACGCCACCGGGCGGCCCTCGGCGTCACGGAGGAGACCGACGCGGTCGTGCTCGTGGTCTCCGAGGAGACCGGCGCCCTCACGCTCTCCTACGACGGCAATCTCTACTATGACCTGTCCGCCACGATGGTGCGGCGGCGGCTTGCCGAGCTTCTGAACGTGCAAACCACGGGAACCGTGCAGGAGGAGGTCGCACGCATTGAAGGGTAAACGGCTTCTCGCCCGACTGCTGCACAACTGGCCGGCCAAGGCACTTTCGCTTGCCGCGGCGATTCTGCTGCTGTTCTTCCACGACATTTCCCGGCTCGAGGAGCGCTTTTTCAGTGTGCCCCTCGAGCTCGAGCTCCCGGAGGGCTACGTGCCGGCATCGAACTATCCTGACAACGTGCGCGTGAGTCTGCGCGGGGAGTCCGAGGAGATTTTCCGCATCCTCGAGGAGGATATCCGCGCCTACGTAGACCTCACCGAGCACGACTCCGCCGGCGAGTTTCTCGAGCCGGTGCGGGTGGAGCGTCAGGGTACCGCGCGCGGCATCGAGCCACTGGAGATTGCCGTGGAGCCCCTCGAGGTGGCGATCACCCTCGAGGAGACCATGCAGCGGGTCGTGGATGTGCAGCCGTCACTCTCGGGGTTTCCACCGACCGGCTACGAGCTCACCCAGTACCGTATCTCACCCTCTACGGTGGAGATAGAGGGGCCGAGCAGCCGCGTGGAAGACATCGAGGAGGTGACGACCGAGGACATCGAGCTCACCGGTCGCCGCGAGGACTTCAGCGTGCGGGTGCGCCTGCAGCGGCCCGACCCGCTGGTGACCTTTTTCGGCGGCGATGTGGTCGAGTTCCGCGGCATCATAGAGGAGGCCGTGGTGCTCCACACCTTCGACCCCGTGGAAACCGTCGTGCTCGGACTCGACCCGCAGCTGCAGATCGAGGGCTCGCTTCCGAGCGGCACCGTTCGCGTGCAGGGGCGCCAGCTCGACCTCGAGGAGGTTGATCCCGATCAGGTGCAGCTCATCATCGACGCCTCTCCCATCACCTCGCCGGGGACGTACCGGCTTTCCGTGCGACCCGATGTGCCCCAGGGCTTCGTCGTGCTACGCTACGAGCCGACCGAGATCGAAGTCACGGTGAGAGAGCGGCAGGGTTGATCGGGGAACGGGGATAGACACGTGATTCTAGGAATCGGTATAGACGTCGTACAGGTATCGCGCATGCGACAATGGGCGGACCGTCAGGGCCTGCTCGAGCGCTACTTCCACCCCCGGGAGCTCGAGACCGCGCTCAGCCGCGGGCACTCGATGGTGCTGTCTCTTGCCGCTCGCTTCGCCGCCAAGGAGGCCTTCGGCAAGGCCCTCGGCATCGGGCTGCGCGACGTGCGCCTTCGGGAGATCGAGGTGCGCAACAACTCCATGGGTAAGCCCGAGATGATGCTTCACGGCAGGGCGCGGGAGAAACTTCATCACTTCGGCGGGCAATCGGTGCATGTGTCGATGACGCATGAGGTGGACAACGCCATCGCGGTGGTCATCATAGAAGGAGAGAAGGGGTGAGCGAGAGCACCGTCACGTTTTTTTCCAAGAAACCCATCGTCTGCCCGGTCTGCGAGACGACCTTCTATCGGGAGGAGCTTCGAACCGGGCGCGGCAGGCTCATCGCGGGGTCGCTGACCCATGAGCTTCGCCGTCAGTACGAGCCCTCGCAGAAGTACGGTCGGGTGTATCCCCTCATCTACCCCGTGACCGTCTGCCCCGACTGTTTCTACGCCGCATATCCGCAGGATTTTCTCGAGATTCCCGAATCGGTGCGTCAGAAAATCGAAGCCGACCGCACGCGCCGCACCGAGACCGCCCACCGCATTTTCAAACGCCTCGAATTCACCGAGCCCCGGGATCTCGAGGAGGGGGTGGCAAGCTACTTCTTCGCGGTCATGTGCTACGATTTCTTTCCGAAGGAGTTCTCCCCGACCTTCAAGCAGGGCCTCTCGAGTCTTCGTGGGGCCTGGCTCTGCAACGACCTGCACCGACGCAGCCCCCAGGAGAACTACGACTATCTCGCGAAGGTCTTCTATCGCAAGGCCCGCTTCTTCTACGAGCATTCGGTGGAGCTCGAGCAGACCGGGGAGGAATCGCTGCCGCAGCAGTTCCCCCTCGGGCCGGACCTCGACAAGAACTACGGCTACGACGGGGTGCTCTACCTCGTCGGCTACCTCGACTACCGCTACGGCTCCCGCGATGACCCCGAGCAGCGCAAGATCGCGTTGCAACGTGCGAAGCGCACCGTCGCCAAGATCTTCGGTATGGGCAAGGCCTCGAAGAACAAGCCACAGGCCATCCTCGACAATGCCCGGGAGGTCTATCAGCAGATCGCGACCGAGCTCGGGCTCGAGGAGAAAGACCCGGAAAAGGCGGAGGATGCCTCGTAACATCCTGCTCGATATCGCCTACGACGGCACCGCGTTCAACGGCTGGCAGGTGCAGAGCGCCGGACGAACGGTGCAGGGTGAGCTCGAAGCCGCCCTCGCGCGCATCCACGGGCGGCGGGTGGTGCTGCACGCGGCGGGGCGCACCGACTCAGGCGTCCACGCGCGGGCGCAGTGCGCGAACTTCGAGACCGATCACCCTTCAATCCCCGCCGAAAAGTTTCGCGAGGCCATAAACACGCAGCTCCCGCTCGACCTGCGGGTCATGCGGTCCCGCGAGGTTCACCCCGAGTTCCACGCACGCTTCGATGCGGTGAGCCGGGAGTATCGTTACTACCTGCTCCACGCCGACATCATCGAGCCGCATCTGAGAGATTACTGCGTGCGCCTCAAAACCCGCCCCGATATCCGCACCTGGAACCGCATGGCCGCAGCCCTCTGCGGTGAGCACGACTTCACCACCTTCGCCTCGCCCACCGCCTCGGTGGAGCATCACGTGCGGCGGGTCTACGCCGCAGCCTTCTACCCGGAGCGTGAGTTCATTGTCTTTCGTATCGAGGCCAACGGATTTCTGTGGAAGATGGTGCGGTCCATCGTGGGGACCATCATGGGGATGGACCCGCCGGATGTGGACAGGTTTGCCGGAATGCTGCATGCTCGGGACCGAAGCCTCGCCGGCACCACCGCGCCGGCGCGCGGGCTCTTTCTGCACAGAATCCGATATGAGTGACCAGCGCATCCTTCACGAAATCAACAGACTTCTCGACACTGTCGAGGCGTGGAAGCGCCGCCCACCGGGCGCCGGCAACCCCGGCGCGGCCGCTGCGCCCACCCGGGGTGATGCCGGCAAGCCCGGCGCGGGCGCCACCGCGGGCGGGGCTGCCAC
>JAAAOH010000164.1 GCA_009908925.1 Spirochaetota bacterium
CGCAAGCGATTCCGATGACGAAGTGGCGCAGCTGCGCGCGCGCGTCCAGGAGCTCGAGCACGAGAACAGCGAGCTCAAGGACCAGTACCTGCGCAAGCAGGCCGACTTCGAGAACTTCCGAAAGCGCATGACCCGCGAGAAGGCGGACGCGATCGCCTACGCCAACAAGCAGCTCCTCCTCGATATCCTCCAGATCATCGATGACTTCGAGCGCGCGATCAAGTCGGCCGAGGAATCGCGGGATTTCGACTCCTTCCACGAAGGCGTGGCGCTGATCGAGAAGCAGTTCACGAGCATGCTCGAACGGAAGTGGGGGCTCAGGCGCTTCGACTCCGAAGGCGAGGAGTTCGACCCGCAGAAGCACGAGGCGGTCATGACCGGCGAGGACGGCGATCACGATCACCCGGTGGTGCTCGAAGATTATCAGAAGGGGTACTTCCTCAACGACAAGGTGCTCAGGTCGGCCAAGGTAAAGGTGTCGGTTCCGAGCGGGAAATCCGGCGAGGAGCAGTCCTGAAGTGGACATCGCCATGCGGCGGTGGGTATGTTAGCCCGGACGCGTTATGTGCAGCGTGAGACGAGACGCAGCTCGAGATATGAGGAGCAATTGAATGGGTAGGATAATCGGTATTGACCTCGGGACCACGAACTCCTGTGTGGCCGTAATGGAGGGTGGTGAGCCCGCGGTCATCCAGAACGCGGAGGGACAGCGAACGACGCCCTCGATGGTGGCGTTCACCTCCAAGGGCGAGCGCCTCGTGGGCCAGCCCGCTAAGAACCAGATGGTGACCAACCCCGAGAACACCGTGTTTTCGATCAAGCGGTTCATGGGACGTCGTTTCAACGAAGTGTCGGAAGAAATCGGGATGGTTGCCTACAAGGTCACTGAAGACGGCTCAGGCGGCGCTCGGGTTCAGATCGACGAGAAGCAGTACTCGCCCCCGGAGATCTCCGCCGCGATCCTTCAGAAGATGAAGGAGACCGCGGAGGACTATCTCGGGGAGACAGTGACCGAGGCCGTCATTACCGTCCCCGCCTACTTCAACGATTCCCAGCGCCAGGCGACGAAAGATGCCGGCAAGATTGCCGGGCTCGAGGTGAAGCGCATCGTCAACGAGCCAACCGCCGCCTCACTTGCCTACGGTTTCGGCAAAGAGCAGAAGGACGAGAAAATCGCCGTGTATGACCTCGGCGGCGGCACCTTCGATATCTCCATACTCGAGCTCGGTGACGGCGTGTTCGAGGTGAAGTCCACCAACGGTGACACTCATCTCGGTGGCGACAACTTCGACCAGCGTATCATCGACTGGCTCGTTTCCAGCTTCAAAAGCGATTACGGCATCGATCTCGCGCAGGACCGTATGGCACTGCAGCGCCTCAAGGAAGCCGCCGAGAAGGCCAAGAAGGAGCTGTCCACCACCCAGACCACCGAGATCAACCTTCCCTTCATCACGGCCGATAACACGGGGCCGAAGCATATGCAGTACTCCCTCTCCCGCGCGAAGTTCGAGCAGATGGTCGCCGAGCTCGTGCAGAAGACGAAGGAGCCCTGCAAGAAGGCCCTCTCCGATGCCGGGATAACCGCGGCGGATGTGGACGAAGTGATCCTCGTCGGCGGTTCGACGCGCATTCCGGCGGTGCAGGCCCTCGTAACCGAGCTCTTCGGCAAGGATCCTCACAAGGGCGTAAACCCCGACGAGGTTGTTGCAGCCGGCGCCGCCATCCAGGGCGGTATTCTCGGCGGCGACGTCAAAGACGTGCTCCTCCTCGACGTTACGCCGCTCTCGCTCGGTATCGAGACCCTCGGTGGCGTGTTCACCAAGCTCATCGAGCGAAACACGACCATTCCGACGAGAAAGAGCCAGATATTCTCGACTGCCGCCGACAACCAGACGGCTGTATCCATACACGTTCTCCAGGGCGAGCGTGAGATGGCGGGCCAGAACCGCACGCTCGGCCGCTTCGATCTCGTCGGTATTCCTCCTGCTCCTCGAGGTGTTCCGCAGATCGAGGTTTCCTTCGATATCGACGCCAACGGAATCGTGCACGTGTCCGCCAAGGACCTCGGGACTGGCAAGGAGCAGAAGATTCGCATCGAGTCTTCCTCCGGGCTCAACGAGGACGAGATCAACAACATGGTCAAAGAGGCGGAAACCCACGCGGAGGAAGACAAGCGAGCCCGAGAGGCTGCGGAAACCCGAAACGAGGCCGACAACCTCATCTACTCCACCGAGAAGTCTCTCTCCGACTTCGGGGACAAGATTACCGATGAAGACCGTGAGAAGATAAACGGGGCCATACAGGCCCTGCGCACGGCGCTCGAGAGCGGCGATGCGGCGGAGATCAAGGGCAAGATGGAGGAGCTCAAGCAGGCGTCCCACACGCTCGCCGAGGAAGTGTACAAGAACGCTTCCGCCGAGCAGCAGCAGCCCGGTGGTGATACCGGCGAGACTACCGGGGGTGAGCAGGCCGACACCGACGGCGGCGGCGCCGAGGGCGACAGCGACAACGTAGAGGACGTCGACTACGAGGTCGTCGACGAAGACGATAAACAGGACTAACCCGACCGCGCAATCGAGACCGATACTGTGGCGAAACGAGACTATTACGAAGTGCTGGGCCTCCAACGCGGGGCCTCGAAAGACGACATAAAGAAGGCGTACCGCAAAGTAGCGGTGGCGAACCACCCCGACCGCAATCCCGGTGACGAGCATGCTGAGGATCGCTTCAAGGAGGCGACCGAGGCTTACGAGGTGCTCGCCGACGACGAAAAGCGTCAGGCATACGACCAGTTCGGATTTGCCGGCGTGGAAGGCATGGGCGGGGGCGGTCGCGGCGGCTACTCCCACGCCTACCACGACTTCGAGGACATCTTCGGCGGATTCTCCGACATCTTCGAAACCTTCTTCGGCGGGGGAGGGCGCGGCCGGCGCCGCACCACGGTGCGCTCCGGTGCCGACCTGCGCTACGACATGGAGATTTCCTTTGAGGAGGCGGTCTTCGGCACCAAGAAGGAGGTCACGTACAAGCGCCATGTGACCTGCGACAGCTGCAACGGCAGCGGTGCTGAGGACGGCAGCGGCAGCAAGACCTGTCCCACCTGTGGCGGTGTCGGGCAGGTGCGCCGAAGCCAGGGCTTCTTCTCGATTGCGAGTACCTGTCCCACCTGTGGCGGTGAGGGCCAGATCATCGACAACCCCTGCGGAACCTGCGGGGGTAATGGCGTTCTGAAGAAACAGCGCACGGTGAAGGTCACCATCCCGCCCGGGATGGACAGCGGGAAACGCATCAGCCTCCGTGGAGAGGGCGATGCGGGCCCGAACGGGGGTCCCGCAGGCGATCTCTATGTCGTGGTGCGGGTGCGTCCGCATGAGCACTTCGAGCGGCAGGGGAACGACCTCTACTGCATGATCCCGATCACCATGACTCAGGCCGCTCTCGGCGCGGAAATTCAGGTGCCCACCCTCGACGGCGACCGGGCGGAGCTCAGCATCCCCGCCGGCACGCAGAATGAGAAGCTCTTCCGAATCCGGAACTACGGCGTCCCCCATCTCCAGGACTCGTCCCGGCGAGGAGACCTCTATGTGAAGATTCACGTCGAGGTCCCGAAGAAGCTTTCAGGCAAGGCAAAGAAAATTCTTCGCGAGTTTGCAGAGGTCGAGGGCGAGAACGCCAGCCCCGATCCCGTCCCCCTGTCCCGCCTCGGGTAGACAACTCGTCGCCGTTCCCGCCTCGGGCGAGCGGCGCGGTTACCTGCCCCGTATTGTCTCCGCCGGCTCAATTCCGACTCGGCTCCGTTCGATAATGAAGAGGAAGATACCACTCGAGGAGAATTGCATGATGGCGCCGGTGCGCGGATTAGGTATTGGGTTCGCTTCTCTGTTTCTCGCGGTAATCGTCATCGGCGGCGCGTGGGCGCAGCCCGCTGAGTCCCAGTTTCCGCGCGAGCCGCGCGAGGATCAGTTCTTCGACGTCAGCCGCTACGATGAGGAGTGGATGACCGACGACCGCAACGAGGACGGGCTGGTCGACTATGCGGTGCGGCTGACCGACGAGCTGCAGAAGGACCGGGAAGCGGTGGACTTCAACCACGACGGCATGATGGACGATTTCTACTTCTATTCCAACGAAGTGCTTCAGCGGCAGGAAATCGATACGAACTACGACGGGGCGATCGATCTGTGGGTCTTTCTGCGGGAAGGTGTGTACGTCGAGCGTTACGAGCGCGATACGAGCTATGACGGCTATCCGGACGTGGTGAAAGAATATGGCCAACCAAAAGAGGAGTAGGACCACCCGCGGCACGGGCGGCAGCCGGACCGGCGGCAGCGCTCCCCGTGCTGGCGGCAGCAGCCCCGCGGACCGCGGCGCCGGCAGCGA
>JAAAOH010000310.1 GCA_009908925.1 Spirochaetota bacterium
CGGAGATGTGGGCTATTTCATCGGCGGGATCAAGACCATCACAGACGTTCTCGTGGGCGATACCATAACCCATGCCAATCGGCCCTGCAGCGAGTCTCTCGGAGGGTTCCGTGAGGCGAAGCCGGTCGTGTTCTCCTCGATCTATCCATCGGACTCCGACGAGTACGACGAGCTTGCCCGCGCGATGGAGAAGCTCAAGCTCAACGACGCCTCCTTTATCTTCGAGAAGGACTCCTCGGCAGCCCTGGGCTTCGGCTTCCGCTGCGGTTTCCTCGGACTCCTTCACCTGGAGGTTATCCAGGAGCGACTTGAACGGGAGTTCGATCTCGGCATCATCCTCACGGCGCCGAGTGTGCGTTACCATCTGAAGCTCCGGGACGGACGGTCCATCGACCTGGAGAACCCGCAGGATTTTCCCTTTCCCGGCGACATCGAGCAGGCCGAGGAGCCCTACATCCGCGCCTCCATCATCACCCCCGATGACTACCTCGGGACCGTGATGACGCTGTGTACCGACAAGCGCGGCATACAGGAGGATCTGCGCTACCTCGACGAAAAGCGGGTGGACGTGATTTACTCCATGCCGCTTGCCGAGGTATTGTTCGACTTCTATGACAAGCTCAAATCGGTCAGCCGGGGTTATGCCTCGCTCGACTACGAGATTACGGACTACCGCGCCACCGACCTCGTGAAGCTCGACATCCTGGTCAATGGTCGGCCGGTTGACGCCCTCTCGCAGCTGGTCGTTCGCGAGCAGGCCGAGGGGCGCGCGCGGCAGGTCTGCCGAAGGCTCAAAGAGGAGATCCCGCGCCACCAGTTCAAGGTTCCCATACAGGGAGCGGTCGGGGGCAACGTGGTCGCCCGCGAGACAGTCCCGGCGCTGCGGAAAGACGTCACCGCCAAGTGTTACGGGGGTGATATCTCGCGCAAGCGTAAGCTTCTCGAGAAGCAGAAGGCGGGCAAGAAGCGCATGCAGATCGGCGGGAATGTCGAGCTGCCCCAGACCGCATTCCTCTCGGTACTCAAGTCCGAAGAAGACTAAAGCCGCGGCAACCGCTCCCGAATCAGCCTCACACGTCGCAGGCGACCTTCATAGTCCAGCGCGGAGAGAAGCACACGCCCGAGGAAGCTCCGCGTGGCTGCAGGCGGGTCGGGGAAGTCGAGATACACGTAGTCGAGGTCCGCGAGCAGAGGGCGGACTGACGCATAGTCATCCGGCGAAACTTCCGCACCCGTTCCGGTGCGGGCGAGGACCTCGCGCAACCTCAGAGCGAGCTCCGACAGACGGGCCTCTTCACGGTCGAGATACGCGTCCACCACGCGCGCATCCGCGCGCGGGCCGGCGCCGGCCGTAGCTGAGCCACCGGCAGTGACTGCGCCGCGGGTCGAGTCTGCGCCGCCGGCGGCCGGAAGTAGTCCCCGCGCAGCCGGCGCGCCGTTCGGGAGGCCACGGTCCGGAGACAGGTCATAGACCCTCCCTTCGGGCAGCCTGGAAACGGTGGAGCGCAGCTGCTCGGCGTACGAAAGCAGCACCGTGTCGGAGCGCGCCGGCCGGCCATCCTTTCCCTCGAGCGTCAGGAGAGGACGAGCCACGGCCATCCCGAAAAAGGGACTCGGATCGAGGCGAGTCCGTCGTGCGAGGGAGAGAGCCTGCATGGGGGCTCCGCGCGCGTGGGTGCGCTCGAGGTCGTAGGCGAAGTCCAATCCGGTAAAATACACCGCACCCGTGGTCAGGCGGGCTGCGAGGTGGATCCCGAGGACGCCGACGCTTCCAAGCGGAGGAACCTCGGGCGGGAGGAGTCCGGAGACGGAAAGTCTCCCGAGGAGGGCTGTCGGCGCGAAGCGCGAGCTCACGAAGGTCAACCCCCCGATCCCGGCCAGGTGGAGTACACCGGGATAGGCGGTGATATCGCAGATGAGATGCGGTCTCGCTATTCCCGGACCCTGGCTCTGTTGCGCGATCTCGCCCCGCTCCGCGAAATTGTCGTGCGCGTCGAGCGGTGGCACAAAGTCGGCGGCATTCGCCTGCTGCGATTCGACGGCGAGTATGAAATCAGGCGTGATTCCCCGGGCGGCGAGGGGAGCGACAGCGGTGTCCACCGCGAGGATGAGTATCTGCTCGCGCTCGGCCCTGCCGTCGCGGGGTAGCCCGGCGGCGCGGTCATCGAGTGACGGCCCGGCGCCGGCGACGACGATCGGCAGAGTCGTCCTCAAGCTCTCGAGCGGCGTGCTCGCCGGGATGAGAGGCAGGTTCCGGAAGAGGTTTCGGATCCACAGCCGTCCCATCCGCATCCTCGTCATCGCATTCTGCCAGAAAATGCGGATCTCATCGTCGAGTTTGTCCGCCAGGGATCGGTAGTCACCCGGTTGCAGCCCGAACCCTCCGGACAGACTCAGCAGCCGCGTCCGCCGCGGCCGTCGACTGAGGGCGTGTTCGAGGATGCGGTCGAGCTCAGCGGAGGAGGGGGCACGTGCCCAGAGCAAGCGGTCGTCCGTCGGCGCGGTCTCCAGGGGGAGGGACGCAAGTGCGGGATCGAGCTCCAGCGCAAGGACCACGGCATCCGGCGGGCAGATGTCGAGCAGCTCACCGAGGCCGTAACCGAGAAGCGGGGAGGCGGCGATGACCAGTGTCTGTGGCTGTATTTGTAATGCGGCGGCCCGGCGGGCCGCGCCGCCGCGCGGGTCAGGCGCGGCGTAGAGGCGTCGGCCACGGTAGTGGACCTGATATCCGTTCGAAGCCGGCTCGAGGCGCGGCTTCTCCTCGCTCATGAGCTACCGCGAACGATACGGGCGAACGCCCGGGCGAAGTTATCCTCGTAGTACTGGGGATCGAGAAGGGTGCGCTGGAGCTCCTCCGACTGGTACTGCTGGACGAGAAAGGGATAGTAGGTGTCGAGGAAGGCAATCGAGTCCTCGCTCGCCTCGCGCTCGTCATTGAGTTGCAGAACCACGAGAGCATTGCGAAGGGTCACCGGATCGGAAACCTCCTCCGCGTCCAACCCGAAGGCGGTAACAAAGAAGCTCTCGCGGAAGGCAGCACGTGAGAGAACGTCGGAATCCTGGGAGTTCACTCTGCCGAAAATCGGAAGGTTTCCGTAGTTGATCGGGAAATACCCGGTCTGATTGACGGACAACTCTTGATCGGCGGCTGCATCCGCAAAGCTCGAATCCGTCGCTGCTTCGCGAAAGGCTGCGGCCTGATCGGCCATGTAGTCCTCGATACGCCCGCGCTCGAAGGTGCTGAGATAGGAGCGAACGTCGGCGACCGCATCCGCGTTGTCGAGGTCGATAGGTTGGGTCGGCTGGTCGACGCGGTAGATGACCCACCCGTTTCGAGCATCAATCACCGGGCTCAACGCGCCCTGTTCGAGCTCGAAGACCTGCTCGAGTTGCTCCGTGTCTTCGACATCGGGTTCGAGCTCGTAGAAGTACCGGCGGCCCATGTCTCCGCCGGTGTCGCCGAACTGGTCGGCCGAGTGAGCTCGGGCCATTTCCTCGAAAGTGCTCTCGCGGTTCGCGATCTGCTCGCGGATGCGTTCGGCCTCGGCTTCTTCTCCGGTTATCGTGATGACGGAGAGATCGACGCGCCGGAAGAGCTCCCGGTTCTGCCTGGCGAAGCTCAGGACTTCCTCACGTGGATAATCCGTGTAGTCGAATGCGACGTAGCGAAAGCGGCGCTCCGGGCTTCCCATGCCCTGGACGAACTCGATTTCGGCCGGGCTGGTCTTCATCGCCTGCAACTTGTCCGCGATGTAGCGCTGTTGGATCGCCTGCTCACGGAGGTACGTGCGGAGGCTGAACCGCTCCTGACTCGAGGTCTGGCGATAGGCCTCAGCGCTGAAGTTTCCGTTCTCCTGGAACTGCGGATGTTGCGCAATCTCCCGATCGACGCGCGACTCGGAGACCACAAGGTCACTTTGCTCCGCTTTCTGCATGACGGCGGTGTGGAAGAGCGTCTGGTTGAACGCCTGACGCCAGATCTGACGGAGCTGAGTCTGCAGATCTGAGTCCTGGCCCTGATCGCGAACGCGCGCGGCGATCTGCTGATACTGTCGGGCAAAGTAGTTGCCGGGAGAATAGACGATTTCCTCACCGCGATAACTGCCGAATACCAGCCGACGGGAGGTGCCGGCGGTCTGGGTGATAAGCGGTGCGCCGATGAACGTCACCACGATGATGACGAGTATGATAACGCTGAACAGGTACAGAAACGGGCGCCGGGTCGAAATCTTCGTGCGAGGCTCTGAATCACCCCCGCGCTTCTTCTTGTCTTCGGATGCCATGTAGGCGACCGTAGCACTACGGGGTGTGCGTGTCAATTGAGCCAG
>JAAAOH010000028.1 GCA_009908925.1 Spirochaetota bacterium
GCTCGACTTGCATGCTTAAAACGCGCCGCCAGCGTTCGTTCTGAGCCAGGATCAAACTCTCCGTGATATTCAACTCGTATCCCCGAAGGGACACGATGTCTTTTCACTCAAGTTCGACCCCGACATGTCCAGTGCGATCCACTGATCTATAAACGGAATCACTCTATCATTCGGGGTCTCAGGCCGTCCTTCTTCGTACCGCTACGCAGCACGTGTCTCGGCGGACAACCCGAAAACCGCACACACTCCTTACCAAGCTCTATCTTTCAATAAGCAGAGCGTGTCTCCGACCCTTCCCTATTCGTTTCAAAGAACCTGCCCCGCTCTTTCGCTGCAAAGGCTCCTCGCCTCTACCGTCAGAGCGGACCGTCAACCTACCACATCGCTTTCCGCGATGTCAAGCGCTTTGCGCGCTGTGTCTCACATCTTCGATGTGGTTGTGGTTGCACTCACCCCTGCGGCGAGTGTGAGAGGAAAGTTAACTGAAGCGCCCTTCAGTGTCAAGTAGCGCTGCCTCTGTTTTTCCGCGACGGCAGCGCACCGGCCGCCATCCGCCCCGGCACCGGATCAATCCTGCCAGACCGGCCAGTGCATCCATGCAACGAACTCACCCGCCCGGATGGTCGCGCCGACGTAACCGTGTTCCACAGCGCGTCGCAGGCTCTCCAGCCCGTACGCACGGGAGACCATCCGAGCCGTTACCGACAGCCCGACTCCGGACCCGCCGATACTGAACCCGCCCTCAAACAGACGCCCGAGCTCGCCGCCGAAGCTCCGCTCGAGCTCCGTTCGTTCCGCTTCCGAGATGAAATTGGCGGTGGCTATCTTCACGTTCTCCGGCTCCTCCGGCTCGAGAACCGTAACGAAGAGACTGACCCGCCCATCCGCCGTATGCGAGAGCGCGTTGGTGACCAGATTGTACATGGCCCGTTCCACCGTGGAGAACTCGAGGCAGCTGCTCGAAAGCCCGCCGTCGAAGTCACTGTAGTACTCGACCCGGGCATGGTCGTCCGCATAGTTCTCCCATTTCTCCCGCAGAAGTGATGCGGAGTGTGTGCGCCGTTGCAGATCGCGCCCTCGTCGCTCCGGGTCAAGATCGACCACACAGTTCCGCATGATCTTCAGGTGATCTCTCACTGCAAAGAAGGCGCCGTAGACGTCACTCATCTCGACTTCGCTGCCCTTCATTTCGGCAAGTTGTATTCTCGAGTAGGCTACCGTGAGCGCCCCACCGCGGAGGTCGTGGAACACCTGCCGCAGCGTCGCCCGACGTTTCTCATCGTAGCCGTTCGTGGTCAGTCCACGAGTGAAATGCTGGATCTTCTCGAGGAAACGCGCCTGCTTCATGCGTTGGGACACCCACAGTGGATCCGCGTCGTTTATGCCCGACTCGAGCGTGGAGAGCGCGTCCTTGAGAAGCGCGTATATGCGGCGGACGAGCTCGGCGTGGTCGGTTTCCATGTCGGAGAGTTCCACTCCGTTGTCATCGCCCACATACCGCTCGGTGCGGATTCGTGGGACCGACTCGGGGCCCGGAAGACTATCAATGGTCACGTACATGGCGTCCACGAAGATACACTCAGTCGACACGCGGCGTCGACGGCGGCCCATCAGGTTTTGTTGACAGGCCCGAAGCCTGCCCGTAGAGTTTAACGGTGAAGGCACGCACACGACTCGTCATCAGCGTCGTCGCAACGGTCCTCGCCGCCACGGCTGTCCAGGGCGGTCTTTTCGTCGTAATCGCAGACACCTACGGTGTATCGGGTTATTTCGTTCGCTTGTTCTTCCTCGTGATGGGCCTGTCGAACCTCACGCTCCTCGCCTTTCTTCTGATCATGCGCGGCGACTTCTATATCCTGCCCGAGGGCACACAGCTGGATCGGATAAACCTTGCCAACGTGCTCTCGGTCACGCGCGTAAGCTCCACGCCGATGGTCCTCTTTCTGTTGATTCTCTCACGGGATCATGATATGGCCGCGTTCACCATCGTCTTCACGAGCCTCGTGTTCCTGACCGACCTCTTCGACGGCCACGTCTCACGAAAGCACCACCAGCGCACGCGCATCGGGGTCTATCTCGACGCCGTGAGCGATTACGCCATCCTCATCGCCGTGTCGATCGCCTTCGACTACTACGACCTCATCTCGCGATGGCTCTTCATCGCGGTGATGTTCCGGCTTCTGTTCATGTTCGCGGGTATGGCGGCGCTCCTTCTCTACCACGGGCGGGTGGACGCCGGGTCCACGCTATGGGGCAAGATCCTGGTCTCCGCCACCATGGTACTGTACGCGGCGTCCCTGTTGGAGTTGTTCGACGCGACGGCCGAGGCCGCAC
The DNA here is from genome assembly GCA_009908925.1 of Spirochaetota bacterium. Taxonomy (GTDB): domain Bacteria; phylum Spirochaetota; class Spirochaetia; order DSM-27196; family PWMO01; genus JAAAOH01. The sequence continues at coordinate 2,335 of JAAAOH010000028.1, forward strand.
GCCGCATCACCGCGATTCTGGAGTACGCTGTCGGGGGAGTTGTCCTGATCTCGACTCTGGAGAAGGTGCTCGTCGTCGTGCAGGCGTTTCGCGCGGCGCGCGAGGAGCACGACTGGCGACGCACGCGCGAGCCCGGTCCTCACGAATGAACGACCGCCCCCACCCCGGTTCGCCCCCACACGCCGCAACTGCGCCACCCGCCACCCGGCGCCCCCTATGACGCGGACGCGCGCCGGATGCGCGCACGCAGCTTTCGATGCTCGCCCCGCCGGAAATAGCTGTAGAGCACCCGGTAGCCGTCGCGGAGTCGCTGGTCGATAATCTCCCGGAGCTTCGCATCGAGCTCACCGCGCGTGGAGAAGGTGAACACCTTCTCCCGCCCGGCGCTGAGCTCCGTCCCCCAGGTCACCGTGAGGCTGTAGGGAGCAAAGAGGTTTCCCTGGCGATCGTGAACCGCGTAGAAATAGGGCTCCGAGTCTTCATCGGTTCGGTAAAAGGTCACGAGCATCTGCTACACCTATCGTCACGATGGGCGTTCGGGTATAGACCCGTCAAGCGGCAAAGGGGGCACAGGCGGTGAGGCCGGCAAACGGAGGGCGGGGCTCAGTTATGCCGCAGGGCGACCCTCCCGGGCGCCTCCACGACGACGGTAAAACTCGAGAGCGGTTCGACGGGCACGGGGACGGAGGAAACCTGCTGCACTTCAATACCGGGAATCGCGGCCATCCGCCGTTGCACGAATCGGCAGAGCCCGTCTGCGCAGGGGTCGGCAAGGGTGATCTCCTCGACCGCCCCGTCACGGTAGCCTGTAAGCTTCACCGGACGTGCGCCGAGCTCCCGGCCGAGGAGAAACCAGTAGGGATGATAGTCAACCAGCTCCACGGTCACACCGAGCGCATCTCCCGGCAACCGCATGATGGGGTCGTCGCCGGGGTCGCCGGGGCCCCGCGGGTCACCGCGATCACCGTCGTACGTGCCGATCTCCAGGCTCATCGAGCTGCCCGAGGCAGCCAGGACCGTAACCTCTGCAAGCTCGGCCCGCTCGACCACCGGCTGCCAGGGCTCTGCCAGGTAGATGGCGAAGACGCCGCAGACGGAGAGCAGGAAGAGAAGAGGGATACCCACTGCGCGCAGAAAGACCAGGGCGAGCAGGAGCAATCCGGTCGCAACGCCGAGGAACACCAGCGCCTCTGCGGAGAGGAGCACCTCGTGGGTGTACACGATCAGGGTGGTTGTCACCAGCGCCAGGGCCACGGCGGCAAAGACGAAAAGCAGCGTCAGGCGACGATCGCGGGTGCGTTGCGGCGCGGTGCGGCGAAGGAGCAGCAGAATGAGGTTGCGCAGAACGAGGGCAAGCATCACCGCAACGGCCAGGATCCAGGCATAGGGTGATGCCAGCACCCTGTCAACGTAGGTCATAGATGCCGGCGTACTTCTCTCGCAGATAGCTCACGAAGTGGCCGGCGTCCAGGGGTGCGCCCGTCACCTCCTCGCAGAGCTCCGCCGGCGTCATGCTGCTCCCGGGTGCGTGCACATTACTTCGCAGCCAGCTCAGCACAGGCGAGAGGTCGCCCGCCTCCAGGCGCTCGTCGAGCTCCGGCACCGATCGGCGAAGTGAGGCGTAGAACTGCGCCGCATAGAGGTTGCCGAGGGCGTAGGTCGGAAAGTAGCCGAGCGCACCGAGCGACCAGTGTATGTCCTGCAGCACCCCTTCAGCGTCCTTCTTCGGTGCTATTCCCAGCAGAGACTTCGATTCCTCACGCCAGGCATCGGGAAGGTCCTCCACTTCGAGCTCACGTGTAACCAGCTTCTTCTCGAGGTTGAATCGCAGAATGATATGAAGACTGTAGGTGACCTCGTCGGCTTCCACTCGAATGAAGGTCGGCTCAACGCGATTCACCGCACGATAATACTCGTCGAGACTCACGTCGGCGAGCTCCTCGGGAAACTGCCGCTGCAGATGCGGGTAGAAGTAGCGCCAGAACGGGAGA
>JAAAOH010000114.1 GCA_009908925.1 Spirochaetota bacterium
TATCGGCCGGCTCATTCGGGTTCTGCATCGCCTGCGGGACGCCGGAAACACCCTCATCGTTGTCGAGCACGATCCGGAGCTCATCGAAGCGGCCGACCTTGTTCTCGATCTCGGCCCCGACGCGGGTGCTGCAGGGGGCAGGATGGTGTTCTACGGGACGCCGGATGAGCTCCGCGATGCCACGGATTCGGTTACCGGACACTATCTCCGCCGGCGCACTGTGCCGGTGCCCGCGACCGGGGACTCGGCCCGATCCGACAGTTCCCGCTCCGGCGATCCCCGCACCGCTTCGATTCTCTCGGTGCGGGGTGCCGCCGAGCACAATCTGCGCTCGATCGACGTCGATATTCCCCTCGGTATGCTGGTCTGTGTGACGGGGGTCAGCGGCTCGGGCAAATCGACCCTCATGCAGGACGTCCTCTACAACGCCATTCGCATGGAAACAGGCGCGCCCGTTGAGCAGCCGGGCGCCTACGAGGCGCTTTCGGGTCTCGAGCGTATAGATGATGTGGTGATGGTCGATCAGTCACCCATTGGTAAGACGACGCGTTCGAATCCGGCAAGCTATGTGGGAGCGTTCGACGAGATACGAAAGCTCTTCGCCCGCGAGCCGCTGGCGCGTGAGCGGGGCTACACCGCCGGAACGTTCAGCTTCAACTCCGGCGACGGTCGCTGCCCGACCTGCGGAGGGAACGGATTCGAGCACGTGGAGATGCAGTTTCTGAGCGACGTCTACCTCCGGTGTCCCGAATGCAACGGCACCCGCTACCGCTCCGACGTGCTCGACGTGAAGCTGCTTCCGCCGGAAACGGCGGGCCTCGTCGGGGACGCCACGGCCGGGGACGCCACGGCGGGCACGGCGCTGCGGTCCGGCGGCGGGCTTTCCATCGCCGACGTCCTCGAGCTCACCGTGGACGAGGCGGTCGAGGTCTTTTCCTTCTCGAAGGCCGTAGCACGACGCCTGGAACCGTTACGCGGCGTGGGGCTCGGATACGTCACCCTGGGGCAGCCGGTACCCACGCTCAGCGGCGGCGAGGCTCAGCGTCTGAAGCTCGCAGGCCACCTCGCCAATGCCTCCCGGAGCTCGAAGCGCAAACAAGAATCTCTGCTCTTCCTCTTCGACGAGCCCACCACGGGCCTCCACTTCCGCGATATCGAGGTCCTCCTGCGCGCCTTCCGGCGTCTCGTGGAGGCCGGACACTCGGTGGTCGTTATCGAGCACAATCTCGACGTGATTGCGGCGGCCGACTGGATCCTCGACCTCGGCCCCGACGGCGGCGAGGCGGGTGGCGAGCTCGTCGCCGAGGGTCCGCCGACACGCCTAATGGAGTCGGCGGACGGTCATACCGCCGAAGCCCTGCGTCGATATCTGGCACACGCCGGGGACCGTCCGGAGGATGGTGCCGGGGACCATCCCGGGGACCGGGGGACCGGACTCGCGGCGGCGGAAGTGCCGCCGGCACCTGACGGTGGAGAGATGACCATCCGCGGCGCCCGGGAGCACAACCTGAGAGACATCGACCTTACCATCCCGCGTGACGAGCTCGTCGTTATTACCGGCGTCAGCGGAAGCGGTAAGAGTACAGTCGCATTCGACATCGTCTTCGGGGAGGGGCAGCGGCGTTACCTCGAGTCCCTGAACGCCTACGCCCGTCAGTTCGTGCAACCGAGCAGCCGCCCGGACGTTGAGTCGGTTGTCGGTGTTCCGCCCACGGTGGCTATCGAGCAGCGCACGACCCGGGGTGCAAACAAGAGCACGGTTGCAACGGTTACGGAGGTCTATCATTTTCTGCGTCTACTCTTCGTGAAGCTCGGCACCCAGTACTGCCCCACATGCAGTGTACCCATCGAGCCGCAGAGCGTGGATTCGGTGACCGCCACCCTGCTCTCTCGATCTCAGCAACGTCGCGTAACGGTGCTGGCCCCGCTGGTCACCGCTCGCAAAGGGTACTACACAGACCTCGCCTCCTGGGCGGCCGGCAAGGGCTTTGACTACCTGCGTGTTGACGGTGAGCTCCTCGAGACCGCAGCCTGGCCCCGCCTCGATCGGTTCCACGAACACACTATCGAGGCCCCGGTCGGCGAGGTTTTGGTGGGCCCGGCCAACCGCGCGCGCCTCCGCGCCGTCCTCGAGCGGGCGGCAGCGCTCGGAAAGGGTGTCATCCACGTGCTCGACGGTCGTTCGCAGGAGGAGACGGTCTACTCCACGGAACGCGCGTGTCCGGTCTGCGGCCGGGGTTTCGAGGAGCTCGATCCGCGGCTGTTCTCATTCAACTCCAGACACGGGTGGTGCCCCGAGTGCAAAGGGACGGGACTCGCCGGGCATAAGTACGACGAGGATGAGGATTCACCGACCTCGGGCCCCGGGGCGGACGCCTTCAACGAGGGCGCACCCTGTACGGCGTGCGGCGGTACACGGGTTCGTCCCGAAGCTCGCCACGTCTTCGTCCAGGATACGGGCATCTACGACGTAACGAAGCTTGCCGTGGCGAACGCACGGGAACGCATCGATTCCTTCTCTTTCACAGAGCGCGAGGGGGAAATCGCCCGTGATATTCTTGCCGAGCTCGGGGCCCGCCTCTCCTTCCTCGAGCGTGTGGGCCTCGGCTACCTCCCCCTCGACCGTGCGGCGCCGACTCTGTCGGGCGGGGAGGCCCAGCGGATCCGGCTCGCCGCTCAGCTCGGCTCCAATCTACGTGGGGTAGCCTACGTCCTCGATGAGCCCACCATCGGACTCCATGCCCGGGATAACCGCATGCTGCTCGACACCCTCCACGAGCTCAAGGCGAAGGGAAACTCGATCCTTCTGGTCGAACACGATGAGGACACGATCCGAAGCGCGGACTACGTGATAGACCTCGGTCCGGGCGGCGGCGTCGAAGGAGGGGCCGTCGTCGCGGAGGGAACGCTGGAGAACGTTCTCGCCGCTCCCGGCTCGGTGACCGGCCGGTTTCTCGAGCGCCCGCCCGCGCACCTGCCGGTCTCTCGGCATCACGTCGACAACGATACCGATCGGGTCACCGTTCGCGGGGCCACACTGCACAATCTTCGGGATATCGATGTATCGGTACCGCTCGCCCGACTGGTCTGTGTCACAGGCGTCAGCGGAAGCGGCAAGAGCACGCTCGTTCGCGATATCATGCATCGCAACCTCCGGCCGCGGCTCGGCACCACCCGGGCTACCCCGGAATGGGTCGGTTGCAGCAGCATCGACGGGTACACGCCGCTCGACTACGTGAGGGAGGTCGACCAAACACCTATCGGCAAGACCCCGCGCAGCTGCCCGGCGACCTACGTGGGCTTCTGGGACGAGGTGCGCCGCCTCTTCGCCGGACTGCCGGAATCACGGATGCGCGGCTACACTGCCGGCAGGTTCTCCTTCAATACGGCCGACGGGCGCTGCCCTGACTGCGGCGGACAGGGGTTGAAGCGGATCGAAATGAGCTTCCTTCCCGATGTCAGTGTGGTATGTGATCGCTGCGGTGGCCGGCGTTTCACAGACGACACCCTCGAGGTGGAGTTCAAAGGTAAAAACATCGCCGATGTGCTCGACATGAGCGTGGCGGAAGCAGTCGGGTTTTTCGAGGCACACCCAGCCATTCATCGAGCGGTCGAGATGCTGCGTGATGTAGGGCTCGGCTACCTCAAGCTCGGGCAGCAGAGTCCTACGCTCAGCGGCGGCGAGGCGCAGCGGACAAAGCTTGTGACCGAGCTCGCGAAGGCCCGGAGTGCCGCCTCCGGAAACGCCCTCTACATTCTCGATGAGCCCACCATCGGCCTGCACATGGCGGACGTCGAGCGTCTGGTCTCAGTCCTGCATCGCCTCGTCGAGGCGGGTAACACCGTCATCGTCATCGAACACAACCTCGAGGTCGTGGCCGAGGCGGACTGGGTCATCGATCTCGGTCCAGAAGGCGGCGACGGCGGTGGCTCGATCGTCGCGGAGGGAACACCCGAGCAGATCGTCGAGGCACGCGCGCGTTCATGGACCGGCCGATTTCTCGAGCCGGTGCTTCGCCGCAGCGAGCCCGTGCACGTCGTGGAGGAATAACTCATGTCACGAGATCGTCCGCCGCACATCATTCCCGGCAGTGTCGATTCACACTTTCACATGCTGGTCATGGAAGACAAAGGGCTTGTGCCAGCGGAGATCCTGCACGAGTGCTTCGAGACGGGGATGGCCTACGGGCTCGATGTTTCGGTATCCCTCGAGGATTTCGCCGAACGTCGCTCCCGCCTTTCCAACTTCGATCGCGTATACCTGACGGCGGGACTGCACCCATCCAACGCCGGCAGCGTATCCTTCGAGACACAGGAGCCGACCCTCCGGAAGGCCCTCTCGAACCGGCAGGTGGTCGCGCTGGGGGAGATCGGTCTCGACTGGTACCGCAACCGCGGCACACCGCAAGAGCAGCGCGACCTCTTCGTCGCGCAGATCGAGCTTGCCAACGAACTCCGCCTGCCGGTGGTCGTTCACAACCGCGAGGCCACCGCCGACATTCTCGACGTCTTCGCCGCCCACCCGCCCGCCGAGGAAAGCGTTATGCATTGCTTCTCGGCGAACGCGGACGCCGCAAAGCGCTTCCTCGACCTCGGCTTCTCGATCTCCTTCGGCGGGAACATCACCTACAAACAGTCGGAGGATATCCGAAGCGCAGCCGCCCTTACCCCCGATGACCGCATCCTCGTTGAGACGGACGCCCCCTTCCTCGCACCCCAGGCGGTTCGCGGGAAGCCCAACCACCCGGGCTTCGTGGGCTATACCTACGAGTTTCTGGCCGAGCTGCGCGGCCAGAGCGCCGATGTGCTTGCCGGCGCGGCCCGCGCGAATTTCGAACGCATCTTTCTCCGGGGCTGAGAATACGAAAAAAGCCCGATCGCTGTGAGGCGACCGGGCCGGCTTATCAATACGTTACGCCATATCGGCGTTCGGGATACGTCCCTACCAGGAATCGACCATGTCGTCTGGATCCCGTGCCTCTTCGGAGAAGAGGTCGGTGAGTGCCCGCAGGTCATCGAAGTACACGTAGTAGGAACCATAGGTCTCGAGAAGGTCGGGCTCTATGACGAAACCGACGACCTCGATTCCACCCTGATTGGTGTAGTGAATATCCCGCTGGTTAATGTTCGGCGGGATGGGTACGGTAAGCTGTCTCCACCCGGAGAAGTTGAGCCGCCCCATGTGCAATACGCTCGTCTGCCCGGTGAAATCGCGCAGGACCACGTAGAGTCGGTGGTTGAAGTTGCGTCCGACCACCCACACCGAAAGCGTCTTTGCGATGCCGGGGACCGCCAGCGGCCGGTTTGCCTGCACGTAGATGCTCGTCGCCGATCGCGGGGGAAAGAACTCGGTTTTCACACCAAGGACATACTGATCCTGAATCAGCAGGCCGGCCTCTTCTTCTTCGGGGATCGGCTCCTTGTCCATGGGCGCGCCCTCGAGGCGCTGATGGGTGATAACACCCTGATCCGCGGGAACATACACGTTCCAGAAGCCCGGGTCTTCGAAGCGACTGAGAGAGACTTCCTGCAGAGCCTGCTGAGCGGTGTCGCTGCCGAGGTCACCGGCTTCCGTTTGCGCCTGCTGCGCGAAGACGGGAGTGGCGGCTATGAGGACAACTATGAAAATCAGAACGGCACGTTTCATTACTCACCCTCCCCTTGGGACCACAGCTGCTCGACGTATTCGGGATCAGCAAGGCGCTCGCCGTCAAACGGTTCCTCAAACGTGTCCGTGGTAACACGCAGCTCATCGAAATACACAAAGAACTCGTTCACCCGCTCGCGGGGCGATGTCCAGAGGACAAACTTCACGATTTCGAGGCCGCGGCGTTGAGGAACGTACACGACGTCCTGCGGTATATACGTCGGGATATCGATGTTCAGGTTATCCCACCCGCGGTAGGCGATGCTACCGAACTCGAGGGTATGCACAATTCCCCGATGATCGCGCAACTGCACTTCGAGAGAGTACTGGCGGTTGCTACCCCACACCCAGACACTCATATCCCGAACAGTTCCCGGAATAGGTATTCCGTCGGGGACCAGCTGTCCGTCTTCACCCTCGGACGCCGGAATGACCTCTACAAAATTGTATCCCTTCCGGTTGAACGCGGCGTTGATACCCAGCGCGCGCAGCTCTCTGTCTTCGGGCTCCTCACGATAGAGAGCGGTCGGGAAAGTCCGCAGATGGTCATGGAGCACCATCCCGCTGTCGTCAACGAAGGCCTCGTTGATGAACTTGCTCCCCCGAACGATATACTGGCTCTCCTGAGGATTGTCGAAATCATCGAGAACTACCGAGACGATGTTCGTTACGTTCCTACTCTGAGTGAAGGCAGGGACAGCGAGAAGACACAACAGTGACAGCAGTACCAGCACGTACCCGAGGCTGCCTCTTTTCATTACTCAGCTCCTTTTTTCTTTGGTCGCTGAACGCTCCGTAAAAGCATTTCCGATTATATTTCCGGGCCTACCCTTTGTCAAACAGTTTGAAGCTCTCCAATTTCCCAAAGGGCACCCCTGTTTCCACAATCGGCAGCTTCTCACATACCGTTTAACTGTGCGACCCGATTACCGCTCCATCATACCATCTATTGTCCTATGGTACACGATCATTGCGTCCGACGTCACGGTCTACAAGCTGCGCATCTACAATAATCGTACCCCGTCTGCCCGAAAGAAAGGATTCGACCGCGGCGGCGTAGTCCCGCTCTATGCTGTAGGAGACAAAGCTGTCGTACGCGGCGGCCGGTCCAAGGTCCTCAGTCGCCACCGGCGGCGGCGTCGTGCCCATACCGCGGATCTCCTCGAAGACAAGCCGGTTCTGCGACCCGAGGAAAGCCGCGACGAGCTCCACGTCGGGCGAGCGCACCCGAAAGAGCTCCTCACGGACCGCGGAGTCGTCGGGCGGACTCTCGAAGACGACGAACCGCGTACTCTCGGCGCCGTTGCCGAGACCGTCCCGAAACGCATCGAGCTCCGCCCGCCGGGCCGGCGTGTCACTCCGAAAGTAGGCAACGATGGAGTTCCCACCGACGCGCCTGCCGAGCTCTGCAAAGGCCGGAACGCGGTTGTAGACGGCCCGTGAGACCGTGTCATCGGTGTTACCATCGGCATCGGCGGATGCTTCGCCGGCGGGGGAAACCGCGATATCCGCGCCGGTCAGGTCGTCCGGCCCCCCGAGCAGGAGAACCTGCGGGCCACCCCCATCCCGCGAACCGTCCGACGAGGAAACGAGCCCGGAGAGCAGAGGCGAGAGCACCGTCGGTTGCCCGGGATCCACGCGCGCGAGAGCCGCATCCACGGCCTCCCGCCCCGAAGGAACGGCACCGAGCGCTACCGTCCGCAGCTCGAAGCCCGCTTCCCCGGCGGCCGTTTCGAAGCGACGGACTTCCTCTTGCTCCGAGAGGTAGAGCTCGGCGAAAACGGGATCACTGATGAGTGTGGTGGAGGGCGTACAGGCGGAGAGAATGGTGACCGCAGCCGCGAGGGCCACCAGGCGCACTGTCCGGAGAGCCGGCGGATCAGGCATCGGGAGCGGCGTGTTCGGATATTTCAGTCACCGGGCGGTCGCGGTCGGGCTCGCCGTCGCCGCCGTTTCCAGTTGCTCCGTCGTCAATGGGCTCGTAGGAGGCTCGCCGGTCCCCCCTCCGGGCGTTCCAGGAGAACGCCTGTGTGCGCCGGGGATAGTAGCTGCCAAGCAGAAGGACGTGCATGAGAGCCGCGAGGGCGACGAGGAGGGCGGTCGCCAGATACGCGAGCAGGGCGTAGTTCAGGTGATCGAGCAGTGCGGCGCCGGCAAATGCGGCCGGCAGCAGTACCGCGCCGGAACCGAGGAGCAGACGCAGCGGCCGAGGTTCGCGTGATGCGGCCCCGATGAGGGCCGGCACCGCCGCAATCAGTCCAATGCGAAGAGTCGGAAGCAGGAAGGCAACATACGGACTGTAGTAGTGCGGGATGCGAAGCACGTCCATCAGGGACTGTACGAAATAGACACCTGCGAGAAACGCCGCCAGTGCAATGACGGCCACGTGCCCCCGCTCCCGCCAGATGCGACGCTCGAACAGAAAAAAGAGAGCGACACCCGGAAGCAGCGGGTGCAGCATACGCAGGGTGAGCTCGCGTAGATAAAGCCCGCCCGGAGTATAGGCAGGTTCCACTACCGTACCGAGTGCCCACCACAGCGCCAGCATCGGGACCGCCGAGAGCACGCCGTGAAAAAACATCACGGCGGACGGACCCGGATGGGTGACGCGATAGAACAGGCAGAGCGTCAGGGTAAAGAGTGGAGCCGAGGCTACGAGGTAAAGGAGCATAGTTGTCGCAAGGTTAGCACTATAGGGGCCCCGTTGCAATCATATGACTACTTCAGCCGTTCCAGATCGTAGCGGTCTTTGGCAAGCCAGGCGTGCTTTCTACCGTCCTCCGCCAGCCGCTTGAAGAAATGGCCGGCGTCATTATTGGCGGCGGCGCCGGCAAGGACATCATAGACAGCGACGAGCGCCTCTTCCCGCTCGAAAATGGTCCGAAGGAAATCGATATAATCCATTGATGCGTCGAATGAATACTCCACCTCCGACGACTCCAGGTCGCCAATCGAGCCGGCTTTGGTCTCGTCGAAGAGTTCCTCCGTATCAGCACGGGCGCGAAACTCTTCGAGCTCGTGAAGATGAGACTTTCCGTCTTCCATGAGGCTCGAAAGCAGGCGCTTCAACCCGATGTGGTCGGTAATCGCTGCGTATATGTCGTAGGTGTTGAGGTTTTCCCGTTCCAGCTGCTCTGCTCGATCGAGTGCTCGTTCTACCCCGTCCATCGTCGTTGGCTGCTCCATTCGGACTTGCCGTACATTGTTCCCAGACAATACCTTCTCAGGTAACGAAGTACAACCGTTTGACCTTTTCTCCCGGCGGTGATAGAGTACAGCCTCTACACGCAGGGGATCACGGTCCACAGGAGGCAGATTGGCAGCGAAAGACCTACGAACGAACGAAGGTATTCGCGTTCGCGAAGTACGACTCATCGACGATGACACCGGAGAGCAGGCGATCGTCCCGACCACCGAGGCACTCAAACGTGCCCAGGAACGTGGCGTGGATCTCGTGGAAGTTGCTCCCCAGGCCAAACCCCCGGTGTGCAAACTGCTCGATTACGGCAAGTACAAGTTCGAGCAGGAAAAGAAAAACCGTGAGGCGAAGAAGAAGCAGAAGCTGGTCAAGCTGAAAGAGATCAGGATGCAGCCGAAGATCGAGTCGCACGATCTCCAGTTCAAGACCAAGCATATTCGCGAGTTTCTCGACGAAGGCTTCAAGGTGAAGGTAACGGTGCGATTCCGTGGACGCGAGATGGCGCACACCGAGATCGGCCGGCAGGTACTCGACCGCGTGCTCGAGAACCTCGGCGACGCCTATCACCTCGACAGGTCGCCTATGATGGAAGGGCGGTTCATGTCGATGATCGTCAGCCCTGCCTCGGCGAAGAAGTAGAGTACACGCACGTCCCATAACAATGTAGGAGATACGGCATGCCGAAGATGAAGACACGCAGAAGCGCCGCCAAGCGTTTTCGGGTAACGCCCACGGGCAAAGTGAAGTACAAGAAGCAGGGGCTCCGTCACATTCTTACCAAGAAGTCGCGTAAGCGAAAGCGGAATCTGCGCAAGACCGCCATTCTCAGCCCGGAAGAGGCCAAGCGGGCAAAGCAGCTCATTCCATACGGTTAGGGCGCACAGAGAAAAGAACAGGAGTCACGATATATGCCACGCGCAGTAGACGGAACACGACGTAAGGATCGACGAAACAAGATTCTCAAGCAGGCAAAGGGATACTGGGGCCGCCGGAGCAAGCTCCATCGCACGGCGAAGGATGCCGTAGCAAAGTCCTTACAGTATGCCTATCGCGACCGCAGGGCCCGGAAGCGGGATTTCCGCAGACTCTGGGTCACTCGCATCTCGGCGGCCTGCCGCGCGGAGGGTTTGTCCTACTCCCGCTTCATCGAAGGTCTCAACAAGGCCGACATACAGGTTAACCGCAAGGCACTGTCCAACATGGCGATCGAAGATCCGTCGGCATTCAAGCAACTTGTCGAGACGGCCAGGAAAAACGCCAACGTATGATAACCCTCGATCAGATTCGAACGCTCGAGAAGAAGGTTCACGCCGCCGTCTCGCGCATCGCGGATCTGAAGCACGAGAACTCTGTCCTCAAGGAGAAGCTCGAGAGTTACGAGCAACGCATCAGCGAGCTCGAGGCAAAGATCTCGGACTTCAAGCAGGACCAGTCGGAGATCGAGCAGGGTATCCTCTCGGCGCTCGACCAACTGGACCAGCTCGAGGACGAAGTGCTCGACGGTTCGGCAGGGGACGACTCGGAGTCCCCGAGCGGTTCCGCCTCACCCGGCGGCACGCAGGATGCCGGCGCCCTCGGGCTCACGCCGGAGGGAACCGGCGCGCAGGAGGAGCCCCCGCCCTCACCCCCGCATGCCGGGGCCGCCGAAGCGGAACCACAGCCGGCCGAGAAGGCGCCCGAGGACTCACCCGACGCTACGACCAACGAGCCCCGCTCCGGAGAGGAGTCGAGTGACGAGGAGAGCTCTGAAGATCGGGGTGAGCTGGACATCTTCTGATTCATGCGCATCGAGTTGCTCGGGACGTCTTTTACCATACACACTGATGAAGACCCGAAACGACTGCGCGATATCGTCGATTACTATCGAACCAAGGTTCAGGAGATCCAGGGCTCGGTCTCGACCTCCGATCCCCTGAAAATCGCCATACTCGCCGGCCTTCTCTCGGTGGATGAGGTATTCAAGACCCGCGATTCCACCGTTGCGGAGGCCGCACCCGCTGACGAGGGCGGCGAGGCCGATCAGATCGAAGCCATCGCCGACAACCTTATTCACACGCTCGATTCCTCACTCGAGGAGTAAGCCGTGTTGACACCGCTCTGAGCGGTGCCGTAGTATTCGTGTCACAAGCCCATGGCGATCAGCACCAGCCAGCAAATCGCCCGATACTATCAGCAGTATTCGGACGTCGACGTCACGTTCACCAAGGACGTAATAAAAGCCACTCTCCTCAATCCAAAGCAGGTATACCTCAAATGTACGGGGTATCAGTGGCCGATCGTGGTGTACTCGGCGTCGATGACGGGAGCGAAGGTCATCGCGAACATGAAGACTTCGCTCTCGGAGGCAATAAAGAAATCGAACAACATGGTCTCGCTCCGTCTGAGCTTTCTGCAGCGCGACAAGTCGGACCCGCTTTCCTTCTTCGTCGGCGCCAAGATCGCCGGATACACGCCATACGGACAGGAGAAGCCGGAGCTCTATTTTCTCACGCTCACCTACACGCAGCGCCCCCCGGACGATCTTATCGAGATCCTCGGCAGGCTGATCGATGCGAATACCAGCTCTGCCCGGCGCAAAGAAGAGCGCATCCCGGTGACTGCGGACAGTGCCCGCGCCATGGGGCTCAACCACAAGGACGCAATGGTGTACATCGACGGGGTTCCGCGCAGATGCATTGTACGCGACGTATCCTTCGGTGGCGCAAAGGTGGTGATTCTCGGGCTGGCGAAGTTCCTCGTGAACAAGCAGGCGAACCTGCGACTGACACTGACGGAAACCGACGAAGAAGTCGACGTGCCTGCCACCGTCGTTCGATTCGAGGCCGTTGAAGGCCGAAGCGACATTGCAGCCCTCGCGCTGCAGTTCGACGTCGAGACCATTCCCATGAAGTACAAGCTGATGATCTCCGGCTTTCTGAACTCGAACAAAGCCCGGACTCTCAGAAACCAGGAAGACCCGGGCCAGACCCAGGACGAAAACGAATCACAATGAACAACCAGGACAATCCATCCGAACACACTGAAAAGCGCGACCCTCTCGCCAATATCATCTATATCGCCGTACCGGAATCGCTGGAGCGGCACGTCGGTGAGCTCGAAATCGATCCCGAAATCATGCTTCCCGTCGAGGCGAGCGGCGGAACCGGAGACAAGTGGGATCCCTCGGACCTCAGCTGGGAGCAGATTATCGCCGCCATGCTCAAGATCCTCGCCTACAAACCCGATCACGAGCATGCCGACTACTACCGCCGCTTCGTTCTCGAGGCGCGACCCGACATTATTGAGGAGCTCACCGAGACCGGCGTGTTCAAAGCAAAGAACAAGGACTTCGACGTGGCCGAGGAGATCTTCCGGGCCCTCGCCGGGCTTCTGCCGGGGGACAGCCGGGTCGAGCTCAACATCGCCCTCCTCTACGAACAGCGGGCGGATGCAGCGGAATCCCGCGGCGATGACGAGGGTGCGCGTCGCTACGAGGATGCAGCCCTCGAGACCTACAACGGGCTGTTCGAAAAGGACGAGATCCTGCCCGAGGCCCATCTGAACGCGGCCCACTTCTACCTGAAACGCAGGAACTATGACCGGGCGCGCCTCCATCTGGAAAGCTACACCAATTCCGGCGATGACGAAGAGAAGATCAGTGAAGCCCGCTCGATCATTAACGAGATCGATTCACAGAACCTCCTCGATACGCTCTTCAAGGAAGCCTACGACTTCATTCGAATGGGCAACGAAGAGGAAGGGATCCGTAAGGCAAGGCAGTTTCTGGAGTCGCACCCCGATGTGTGGAATGCCTGGTTTCTGCTCGGCTGGGCATACAGGCGACTGGAGATGTACGAGGAGGCCCGCGACGCCTTTCTCAAGGCCGAGGAGCGCGGATCGGATCATCCCGACACCCTCAATGAGCTGGCGATCTGCTACATGGAGCTGGGGGAGTACGAACACAGCAGGCGGCGGCTCGAAGACGCGCTCGGCAAAGAACCCACCAATACGAAGATCATGTCAAACCTGGGGATTCTGGCCCTGAAGCAGGGCAAGGTCGAGGAAGCCGAGGGTTTCTTCCACTCTGTACTCGATCTCGAGCCCGAGGATCCTATTGCCCGCGAGTACATGGACCGCCTGCAGTCCTCCTGACCACCGCATCCCGCACCCTATCCGCACGAAATTTCTACCGATTAATCCGAAGACCCGCTAAAGGTTAAAGACCGGGGGGTCGAACCTTATGAATAGGGAGAACTACCTGAATCGGCCTGCACCGCTTCACGGCCTATTCTCCCTTACTCTGAGTATCGGAGTATGAGAACTGAGCTTTAGAGGAGGTGGCAGCGAAAAAACAGGACGTCCATACCCGGGCACGGATGCCCGGCGCTCGTCGTTGACGGGCCTATGACTTTTCACGGAGGAAAAGCTACATGATTATTAATCACAACTTGAGCGCCATGTTCGCAGAGCGTGTGCGCGGCACGGTAACCAACCGTGTTCAGGGCAACATCGAGAAACTGAGCTCCGGACTGCGTATAAACCGCGCCGGCGACGATCCGGCAGGGCTCGCGGTCTCGGAGAAAATGCGGAGCCAGAATGCGTCGAACGGCGTCTCCTTCATTCAGGCCACCGAAGGCTACCTTCAGGAAACCCAGGACATCATGCACCGCATCCGCGAGCTGGCCGTCCAGTCTGCGAACGGCATCTACTCTTCCGAAGATCGAATGCAGATCCAGGTCGAGATTTCCCAGCTCGTGGACGAAGTCGACCGCATCGCGTCCCACGCGCAGTTCAACGGCATGAACCTCCTTACCGGACGGTTCGCACAGGACACCGGCGAGAACGTGGTCACCGCGTCGATGTACTTCCACATCGGTGCCAATATGGACCAGCGCGAGCGCGCCTACATCGGCACCATGACTGCCGAGGCCCTCGGCGTACGGGGAGCCGACGACGCTATTCTTTCGCTCTCCTCTCCCGACAACGCAAACAGGGCGATCGGCATCGTTGACGAAGCTCTGAAGGCCGTCAACAAGCAGCGCGCGGACCTCGGCGCCTATCAGAACCGCCTCGAGATGGCCGTACAGGGCATCGACATCGCGGCGGAGAACCTGCAGGCCGCCGAGTCGCAGATTCGCGACGTGAACATGGCCAGCGAGGTCGTGGACTTCACCAGGAATCAGATCCTGATTCAGTCCGGCACGGCAATGCTCGCCCAGGCCAACACGATTCCGCAGTCCGTGTTGCAATTGCTGGGTTAGCGTAGTATTATATCTAGCGGTCCGGTCTCGGGCCGCTACGATCTTTGACAACACACCTCCTTGAATGTTGATAGTGGCGGGGTTTGCCGGTTCCCTCGGGAACCGGTCGAACCTCGCTGCTTCTGAAGTCCGAACGGAGCGTGAACGTCGGCAGCGTTCGCGGGACTTCATCGGCAGTTGAACGGGGCAAGGAAGCCTCGAATCATTCGTCAGGGAGGGATCTATGATCATTAATCACAACATGAGTGCCCAGTTTGCCAACAGGACACTCAACTTCCGGGGCAACGATGTTCAGAACAACATCGAAAAGCTGAGCTCCGGAATGCGCATCAACCGGGCCGGCGACGACCCTGCAGGACTGGCGGTATCTGAGAAGATGCGCAGCCAGATCTCCGGGCTCAACCAGGCAGAGCGGAACATCCAGAATGGTGTCTCGTTCATCCAGGCAACCGAGGGATATCTGCAGGAAACGCAGGACATCCTGCACCGCGTCCGGGAGCTTTCAGTACAGTCGGCGAACGGCATCTACTCGGCAGAAGACCGCATGCAGATTCAGGTCGAGGTTTCGCAGCTTGTGGATGAGATCAACCGGATCGCATCGCACGCGCAGTTCAACGGCATGAATCTTCTCACGGGTCGGTTCGCCAGTGATGCCGCAGAAGCTACGGGAGTCCAGTTCCAGGTCGGCGCAAACATGGACCAGAATGAAACCGCCTTCATTGGAACGATGACCGCTGCAGCTCTCGGATTGCAGAATGCGCAGGGCGAAGAGGGTATCGTTACCCTTTCCAGCGCGGACGCCGCCAACCGAACGATCGGTATCGTGGACTCTGCCCTTCGGCAGGTATCGAAGCAGCGGGCCGACCTCGGCGCCTATCAGAACCGTTTTGAAATGGCGCAGGAAGGTGTGGCTATCGCAGCCGAGAATCTGCAGGCAGCCGAGTCCCAGATCCGTGACGTGAACATGGCTCAGGAGGTCGTGGACTTCACCAAGAACCAGATTCTGGTTCAGTCGAACACGGCGATGTTGGCACAGGCAAACACGCAGCCGCAGTCGGTACTTCAGCTACTGGGCTAAGATTTCACTCCGTTCACTTTGAAAGAGAGTTCTGGACGTCCTCTCTTTCGCTACCATCGGGCGAGGAGGGAGCCGTTGGGCTCCCTCCCCCACTTCTTACACGGAGGTAAGAGTATGTCCATGGATGTTTCCAGGCTGCAGTATCCTGCCGATCACGAGCGGCTCAGCGCCGCACGACACGCAGCCCGACAAGCAGAATCCCGCGAGGCACAACGGCAACAGCAACAGGTTCAACGTGCCCGGGCCGACATCGACTCTGTCGCGTCGAAGCTTGACGAGATATCGAGCATATACAACCGCAAGCTCAAGTTCAGCGTCGACCGTGAGTTCGGCGACGTGGTCGTCAAGGTCATCGACACGACAACCGATAAGGTCATCAAAGAGCTCCCGCCCGAGGCGCTGCAGAGACTGCACGTACGAATCCAGGAGGCTCTCGGCCTGCTGTTCGACGAAACCATATAGCCTCTCTCGCGGGAGGGGACGCACATGTCCGATATGAATATCCCCGGCGTGTCCGGAACGCGGGGAGTAGACTCACAAAAGATGATAGACGACCTCATGAAGGTCGAGCGTCGACCGCTCGATCGAATGGAAAATGAGGTTGACGAATACCAAACCGAAAAGCAGGTCTGGCAGGAACTGAGCCGGACCGCAAGCAGCCTCTCCGATCAGGCACGCTCGCTCTACGGGTTTCAGAATCCGTTCTCCGAGCGCGTGGCGACCTCCTCGGATCAGTCCGTCCTGACTGCAACGGCGCAGCGACAGGCACCGGAGAGCGTCAACCGACTCGAGGTGGAACAGATCGCCGGAGCGGACACCTTCGTCTCCTCCTCGGTGCCGCTCGACACCCGCGTCCCGGAAGGCCGTTACGGCTTCCGCGTGGGCGAACAGGAGCGGTTTTTCAACTTCCGCGGCGGTGATCTTGGCGATTTCGCCGAGGCGGTCACCCGCAACGTCGGCGAGCTCGTCGAAGCACGTGTAGTCAAAGACTCCGCCCAGAGCGAGGTGATAACCTTCCGTTCACAGCTCACCGGGGCCGAGAATCGCATGCAGTTTCTCGAGCAGGCACAGCAGACTGCACTGGATCTCGGTGTTCTGGAGCGGTCGATCAGCGGCGAGCGCACACTTGCGATCTCCCAGTCCGAAGTTGCCCCGTGGCGCGGCGAGCTCTCTGGCGAGACGGTCTCGGTACGCGCGGGCACGATGGAGGTGAGCCCAGGCGGATCGGTTTCCCTGCCGGTGGAACCGCGCATGAGCGTGAGCGAGAATATGGTGCTCGAGCTCGATGTGCGTGTGGTGGACCGCTCCGACGAGATCACCGAGCCACCACCGCCACCTGAGGGCCCGAACGTTCCGGACGCGGGCTCCGTTACGCTCGACGGAATAACCATCCCCTACCCGCAGTCCGACATCGAAATGCCGGATTACCAGCCACCCGAGGAGCCTCGGATCGTTACCGACAGCACCTTCCTGTTTGCCCGCGAAGGCGGGCAGGACGTTGCCCTTCCGGCACTGAACGCCGGGGAGGAGTTTCAGACGATCCAGATTCCACTGGCTGAGCACGTTGATTCGATTTCGGCGCTGAACATACGAAACGAGAACACCCACCGGGATTTCTACGTGCAGAACGCCCGTATCTTCGATCCCACCGCCCGCGGTGAGTTCGAGCCGCGGAATCCCATCGAGACGGCTTCGGACGCGCAGATCAAACTCGACGGCATCACGGCGACACGCAGCAGCAATACCATCGACGATCTCATTCCGGGCGCCACGCTGGAGCTCCACGGCCCGAGCCGCGGACCGGTCAACCTGGAGGTCGAACCGGATCGGGAGACCATAAAGGACTCGGTGATCGGGTTTGTCGGGCAGTACAATCAGCTCATCCGGGACATCAACATTCTCACACGCTCCAACGAGTCCATCATCCAGGAAATCGGCTACTTCAGCGACGAAGAGCGTGAACAGGCCCGGGAACGCCTGGGAATGATGCAGGGCGACAGCGGTCTCAATCAGATGCGCGCACGCCTGCAGCAGATCATGATGAACTCCTATCCCACCGATGCGGGCCAGGAGCTCAATCTACTGGCGCAGCTCGGCATCAGCACCAGCGCCGGCGGATTCAACACCGGCGGGGTAAACACGTCCAGACTGCGCGGCTATCTGGAGATGGACGAGGCGCAGTTCGACGCCGCACTGCAGAACGATATGGGCGCCGTGCGTCAGCTCTTCGGTTCCGACACCGACGGGGATCTCGCGACAGACGAGGGCATCGCCTACCGCGTGCAGCAGTACGTCCGCCCGTTTGTCCAGCCGGGGGGCATCTTCCAGAATCGCCAGAACACGCTCGACTCTCAGATTTCGCGCACCGAGGACGACATGGGCGATTACGCCGATCACCTCGACCGTTATGAACAGCGCCTGCGGCAGCAATTCGGCCGTATGGAAAACGCGATGAATGAGATGGATGCAAATCAGCGTTCTCTGCAGCGGCTCAACAACAATAGCGGGAACTAAGAGCGTTCCCCGGGCCGCCACGCCCCGGGGCAGCGTCCCCGGGAGCGCGCCGTGCTTCACCGGCAGATCGTCGCTTCCTTCGCGAAACTTTTCGGCTTGCCCCGGACACGTTTTTCTCCGATATGTAAGAGAAGAGGTTTTCACGGCCACCAAACCCCAAGGAGGCACCGGTGGAGATTCTGATAAACGAAGAACAGGTAGATGTCACCCTGGATGAGGAGCAGACCCTCGGTGAGGTCATGGAAGGCTTGCGTGGGTGGCTTAACGACTCCCAGCTCTTTATCACCGATGTGGTCGTAGACGAGCAGGACGTGAAGCTCGACGCGCCGGAATCCTGGTCGCAAACGCGTGTGGACGACGTCGGTCGCATCGAGATCATGGCGATGGCACCCTGGGAGGTCAAAGCTGCCGGGTTACAGGTGCTCGTGCAGTACTTCACCCTGATTCGTGACGCCATCCGCAACGAGGACAGCCGACAGCTCGACGAGGTGTCCGGCGAGGCCGGGCATATAGCCGACAGTCTTCCGACCTACGCACAGGATCTCATCGACCCGAACGATCGCACCGACATCCTCCACCGCATCGTCGACGCACAGGAGATCCGCGAGGGAACGCTTCCCGGAGCCGAGCGCGCCACCGAGCTTCTTGGCTACCTCGACCAGGCAGTCACGGTGCTGGCTTCCCGGGCCCGGGAGATCTCGCGGCCGTACGCGGAGGCGGCGGCAACGGCGCAGACGATACGCGGGCTCATCGCGGAGGTAAGCGATGTATCGGTTCTCCTGCAACGCGGTGAGGACCGGCGCGCGATGGACTCCCTCGTGCGATTCACCGAGCTCGTGGGCAAGTTGCTTCGCATCATGCCTCATATGGTGCGGGAAGAGGATGCACCGGGAGTTTCGGCTGAACGACTGGAAGCGTATGGCGCTGAGCTCAACGCGACGCTCGAGGAACTGGTCGATGCGTTCGGTACCCAGGATTCGGTGCTCATCGGCGACCTCGTTGAGTATGAGCTCGTCCCAAAGATCGAGGAACTCCTCGACTACATCCCATCCGTGGAACAGGATGCCCAATCCTGAGTGGTGACGCCGCATGGTAGTGCTGCAGGCCTCCGACTTCAACTTCTTCGAAAACCCCGATCCCACAACAAACATTATTACGCTGGCGATCTTTGGCGGCCTTCTGGTCGTCCTGGCTGTTGGTGCCCTGTTGAGCTCGCGGTCGTCCGGATCGCGCGGCGGCGGCGGTGGCGGCGGCGGTGGCGGGATACTCGCCGGAGCAAACCTAAAGCGCCAGGCGCGCAACGCCGGCCTTTCACGCGATCAGATACGCACGCTGCAGGGCCTGGTTAAACGTTACCGGATACAGGACCCTACCCGGCTGTTCACTGAGAACGCCTATCTTACCAGCCTGGTGCGGCGAGCGGTTCAGGATCTGGACACCTCTTCCATATCGGACGAGGAACGAGAGAGCCTCAAGTACATCATCTTTCAGGTCAAACGCCTTATCAGCCTCCACATGGGAGGGCGGACGACGCTCGGATCCACGCGCCGGCTGCGCGCGGGTCGCGACATGCAGATCTCCAGCGACAAAAACGAATGGTACGACACCACGATTGCTTCGAATCTCCCCGAGGCACTCGTGGTAACGTCGCCTTCCGACCGCTTCGATCGACCCATTCTCTGGAGCAAGGGCACGACGGTGAGCTGTCGCGTTGTCGCCGAGGGCACTGGCAAGGTGTACACCTTCGACACCCATGTAAGCGGTATCCGCAAGTCTCGCAGCGGAACAAGTATGCTGCTCGCCCACACCACCCGCATCGAGGCGTCACAGAAGCGACGCTACCCGCGGCGTGAGATGGACATGCCGGTGTTCTTCTGGCCAGTGTTCATCATGTCGGTCGGAACCGGCCGCCGGGCGAAGAAACGGGCCTTCGTCAGCGACGAGCGGCGAGGGTTCGGACGTCTCGAGGACATCTCGGCCGGCGGATGCAGCATACGATCCCAGCGGCCGCTCAAGGCAGGCACGCTCATCAAGGTGGAGTTCGAAACCTGGGATCGTACCAAGCTTACCGCCTTCGGCAAGGTGCGCTCCACGCAGCGAACTCCGCTGCGCTACGGCATCATGCACATCATGTTCACCCGTGTATCCCGGAAGAATCTGAACATGATCCAGTCCTACGTGTACGGCATCGCAGAGCAGACACCGAGTTGACCCCGGCGGTCTGCCACCATAGGATATATACATCGTGAAAGTTACACGCATCGACAACATCGAGCTGCGCGACAGCCCGGTCAAGTATCGCCGGGTCTACACCGCACACGCACTACTCGCACACGCAGGCTCCGATCAGGAAGTGGTTCCCATCGAGTTTACCGTGGAAGACACCGCAGACCGTGGTACCGTGCTCACCCTCCAATTTCTCGAGACACCCGACTATCCCCTCCTCCCGGCACAGCGGGCGGTTCGCGAGCACCTGCAGGAGCTCCAAACACGGGGGGAGTTCGTCTGAAGGTATATCGCTCGAGCTCGCCGGAGGAGACCCGGGGGGTGGCGACCACTGTCGCCGCCCGTTTGCAGGCCGGCTCTGTCATCGCGCTTCACGGAACCCTCGGAAGCGGCAAGACCACCTTCGTGAAGGGGCTGGCGGCCGCACTCGGCGTGCGGGATCTCGTTACGAGCCCGTCGTTCTCCCTCGTAAACGAGTATGAGGGACAACACCTGCGACTCTTTCACGTGGACCTCTACCGTTTGCGGGGACAGCACGAAGTCGACCTCCTCGACCTCGATTCGGTCCTCTCCGCCGGGGGGATAACGGTGATCGAGTGGGCCGAGCGCGGTGAGGGTTTGCTTCCCGACGGGGCGCTCCATATTACGCTGGATGTGCAGGACGATCTGACGCGAACCATCGCCATGGAGGAGCCGCAGTGACTGTTCTCGCCTTCGACACCTCCGGTTCCGTGCTCAGCCTCACCCTGCTTCTCGCCGCCGCGGATGGTCGCAGCGAGTCCGCCGATGGTACCGAGAATCCGCGGGCTGTCCACCTGCTCCGCGACACGGGCCTGCGCCACGCCGAGCACCTCGCCGGCGCCGCCCGCGACCTCCTTGCGGCAGCCGGCTTGTCTGTGGCCGATGTGGACCTCATCGCCTGTGCCGGTGGGCCGGGTTCGTTTACGGGACTTCGCATCGGGATGGCTACCGCGAAAGGCTTTGCAGCCGCCCGGAACATCCCCTTCGTCGCGGTGCCGACACTCGATATCTGGGCGGAGCTATACCGGTACTGGCCCGGCGTGGTGGTGCCGGTACTGGATGCGAGGAAACGCCGCTTCTACGCTGCCGTCTATGCAGGGGTGGAGAAGCTCACCGCTGACCTCGACGAAGATCCCGAATCAATCCTCGAGCTGGCGCGGGAGGCCGGCCAGGTTGCCACCGAACGCCTGCCGCCCGGCGACCCGCGCGTCGCCGGCTCGCACGCGATCCTGATCGTCGGTCCGGACGCCGCGGTCTTTGGGGCGGACGTGGGTCCCGGTCGTGTCGTCGTCGCGCCGCCCTCGGACAGCCTTCCCTCCCACGCGCTCGCCCGCATCGCCGTTGGGCGCTACCATACCGAAGGAACGGCGCCAACCGGTATCGGACCGAGTTACGTACGGAAGAGTGACGCCGAGCTCGGGGCCTGAGCTTGTGGCGGCGCCGGCACCGACGGTGAACGCCGGCACCCGGCAACAGGCGCGTCCGGGTG
>JAAAOH010000245.1 GCA_009908925.1 Spirochaetota bacterium
CCGCATCCTGCATGGCCGGCGTTACTCCGACGGACTGCACCAGGCCATCGAGGCCAAAGAGGGCATCCGCATCGCCCAGCGAAACCGGACCCTTGCAACAATCACCTTCCAGAACTTCTTTCGGATGTACGACAAGATCTCCGGCATGACCGGAACCGCGGAAACGGAGGAAACGGAGTTCGGCAAGATCTACGGCCTCGACGTTGTGGTCGTACCGACCAACCGCCCGGTCGCCCGCGCGGATGAGGACGATCTCATCTACATAAACGAGGAAGAGAAGTACACTGCTATCTGTGACGAGATCGCAGAGGTCAATGGCCGGGGGCAGCCGATGCTCGTGGGCACGGTGTCGGTGGATCGTTCGGAGAAACTCTCCAAAATGCTCACCGGCAGAGGCGTCCGTCATGAGGTACTCAACGCCAAAAACCACGCCCGCGAAGCACTGATCATCGCCGAGGCCGGTGCGAAAGGTTCGGTTACCATCGCCACGAACATGGCTGGACGTGGTACCGATATCAAGCTCGGAGGCAACCCCGAGTTCCGCGCCCGAAGGCAGATCGGAACGGAAGCGGCGGAGGAGCAGTTTGCCGAGGCGTATCGCCGCGAGCGCGAGAAATGGCTTCCCCAGTATCAGGAGGTCAAAGACCTCGGCGGCCTCTACGTGCTTGGTACCGAGCGACATGAGGCGCGGCGCATCGACAACCAGCTACGTGGTCGCTCCGGCCGCCAGGGCGATCCCGGGCAGTCGAAGTTCTTCCTCTCGATGGACGACGATCTCATGCGTCTGTTCGGCGGTGGCAAGATCAATCTGCGCTCGATTATGGAACGGGGCCTGCCTCCTGGGGAGCCCCTCAACCACCCGCTCATCAACAAGTCGATCGAGCGGGCGCAGAACAAGGTCGAGGAGCGCAACTTCGAGATCAGAAAGCATCTTCTCGAGTTCGACGACGTGCTCAACGAGCAGCGCAAGATGATCTATGACCAGCGCGACGCCATACTCACCGACGACGATCTGAAAGAGCGCGTGCTCACAACCGCTGCGGATATTATCCAGGAACAGATTTCGGAGTACGAGAAATCACGGGGACAGGACCGGGCCCTGCTCTCGGAATTCCTCGCGTCGCTGAAAGAAACCCTGCTCTACACGCCCCATCGAGAGGAGGACGAGCTCGCCGTGCTGCCTCCCGAGAAGCTGAAGCAGACACTCGTCTCCGACATGCGGGCGGATATTGAAGAGAAGGCGGAGATCGCCGGAGCAGAGCAACTCAATATGGCCATCCGCTACGAGTACCTCCGTCAGATCGACCAGCGCTGGCAGGACCACCTGGAGAACCTCGAGGCGCTGCGCGAGGCTGTATACCTTAGGAGCTACGCTCAGAGGAATCCGCTTCTGGAGTACAAGCTGGAAGGCTTCCAGATATTCGATGAGCTCATCTACAACATCCGCTCCGCGATCGCACGCAAACTCTTCGCGGTGCGGGCCGAGGGCTTCCGGGAGGCTCGCGCGCGGGCCATGCAACCGGCCGCGCACGCAACCGCTCAGCACGGCAGTTTTCAGATGATCGGCGGTGACGGTGGTGGCGGCGGCGGTGCTGGTGCCGGCGGCGCCGGGGCTCGCCCGGCGGCATCGGGAGGCGGAACAGCGACGGCAACCCGCCCGGAGAAGGCCCAGGTACAGCGATCCTACCCCAAAGTCGGGCGCAACGATCCGTGCCCCTGCGGCAGCGGCAAGAAATACAAGTACTGCCACGGGCGGTAGTACTGCTGCGGACGATAGTAGTGTCAGGTGTGTTCTGCCGGGATCCGTCGGGACCCCGCGTGTGAGTATTGTCCCTGTGCCGCTTCGGTGGTGGTTATCCGAGGGACTCGGGGCGTTCCTCTTCCACCGGGTCGGCCGGTATGCTTTCTTTCGGGACCGTTGTTTCGCGTGTGTACGCGTTTATCAGCGTGAACACCGCAAATATCACTATGATGACAATCGCTAACCGTCGCATGCAGACGTAATCCTCCCCGTTGTAACTCCGTTCACCCGTCCCGACTTTTTGCGATTACCGCTATTCTAATGCAAGTAGTCCATCGGGTCTACAAAGGCACCGTTCTTGATTATCGAGAAATGCAGATGTGGCCCCGTGCTTCTGCCTGTATTGCCCATCCGTCCGATGACCTGCCCCTGACTCACGTACTGGCCCACGCTTACGTCGAAGCTGTCGAGGTGCGCATAGAGGGTCTGATAGCCTCCCGGATGTCGCAGGATCACGAACTTACCGTAGTTCCCGAGCTGCGTCTCGATATGGGCCACCCGGCCGGCCCGCGCGGCCTTCACCGGCGTCCGCATTCGCGAAACCACGTCGAGGCCGTAGTGCATACGCCGGATTCCCGTGAATGGATCGTTTCGCATTCCGAATCCGGAACTCCGAATTCCGCGCATGGGGTGGAGAAAGAGCTCACCGAGGATGAGTTTGAGCTCCGTTTCGTCCATGCGGGCCTGCGGGACGAACACCACCTCCCCCGGGGTGATTGAGGAGCTCGTCATGTCGTTTGCATCAAGAATCGCGTTCATCTCGACGCCATAGCGCCGGGCGATCGAGGAGAGCGCATCACCCTGCTTGACCGTGTAGAGGATTCCATCGCGGTTCGGAATATCGTACACGGCTCCGACACGCATGAGCCGCACATCCTCTATCTGGTTGAAGCTGACGATGGTATCCATGTTGAGGTCGTAGCGGAACGCCAGGCCGAGGAGCGTGTCTCCAGGCTGCAGCTCGTACTGCTCGACCTCCACCGATTCGAACCGGGATGTGTCTATCTCTCCGGCGCCACCGATGACGTCATACTCGTTTGGCGGATCGAGGAATGCGGTAAGTACGTCTTCCCGGCCGACGGGCTCGGGAAGAGACACGTCGCCGGGACGTGTGACCACCCGCGAGAAGGCATAGGAGGGAGCGAGGATGACATTGAGGACGAACAGAGTTCCGACAGCCGCCACCAGGACGGCCAGGTCCATGCCGGTGAACTGCGAAGCGATATGGTGCCACAGCCGATCGAGTGTCGAGAAGACCCGAAGCCTCCAGCGGGAAAACACCTCCGAGGGGACGCGTTGTCGCGAGAGAACCCTGGGCGTGTCTGCCTGGAAGCGTGTATCACCGGGAAGCCGCACGCGTCTCGGGCGGTTCTCGCGAGTAGAGCGAATGGTGCTGTTCCGTGGCCGCCTGCGGACCTTTTGTTTCGTCAAAGTACCAACCATATTCTCTTCAGATATCGACATTAATACAAGCGCGTATTATAGTCGGTCGCGAACTCCGGTACGCACGCTACCGCATTGCATGAAGCATCTCTTGTCTCGACACACATCCGTCGATATTATCCTGTGGCCCACGGTCCTTGCCCTTGCGTTTCTCCTGTTTGGTTTCGATGCCGTCTCGGTCCGCGGTCCGTCGATGGAACCATCGCTGCGCGACGGGCAGACTGTCTTCGTCAATCGGCTCGCCTACGGGCTGCGCGGTCCGGGGGAAATGGGATATATTATCCGGTGGAGGACGCCTCTTCCGGGCGAACTGGTGGTTTTCCGACATCCGAACGGTGGCCATCTCGCAGTCAAGCGCTGCCTGCTCGCTCCCGGCGACGCGGTCCGAGCCACCCCGGACAGGCTCCACATCGCCGATGGCCGGTCCTTCCGGATCACGTCGGATCTGAGTCTTCAGCTCGGCGGGAGCACCGAAATACCCGAGAATTCGGTGTTCCTACTCGGGGAGAATCTCGCGGCATCCTCCGATTCCAGGGATTTCGGGCTTTTGTCCGTGTCCGAAGTGCACGGCAGGGTCATCTTGCCGACCGAATGAGGGGTAACGTCATCGTATGAGTGACGCAGGACCGAACCGGCGCCGACTCAAGATAATTTTTCTGGTCATCGGGGCAGTGAGCGCGGTGGTTCTCTATCGCTACGGAAGCATTATGCTGACTGCAGGTGATGAGCCCCCCGCACAGGCCCCGGGTGTCGAGCGCGCCGAGCGCGGTCCCATTCTCGATCGCAACGGGCGCATACTGGCCCTTCAGACCGAGCTCGACACCGTTACCGCATGGACTCCGCATGTCGAGGACCCGGCGGCGGTAGCCGCGACCCTCGCCGATATCCTCGGCACCGGTGCAGATGAGCTTCGCGAGCGGATACTGAGCTCCTCGGGCTACCTCGTGGTGCAGCGCACAATCACCCCCTCGCAGAGCCGGCAGATCGAAGCGGCAATCGAGGCGGGAGAGCTGCCCGGGGTGCGTCTCGAGCCGGACGTCGGCCGGAGTTACCCGGAGAAGGATCTCGCGGCTCACGTTCTGGGTTATGTCGGGCTCGGAAACCGCGGACTCGACGGTATCGAGTACACGATGAATGAAGAGCTGCAGCCCGGCGCCGGCGAGGGCGCGTTCGGCAACCAGGTCTTTCTCACCATCGACGTAAACGTTCAGTACGAGCTCCAACGCATAGCCGAGACCTCCCGCGAGCGCCACGATGCCGACGCGGTGATGCTCCTGGCGATGGAGGCCGACACCGGGAAGCTACTTGCATACGCGTCGACCCCTTCGTTCGATCCGAACCGGTTCCAGGCCTTCGACGAAAACGCCCGCCGCAACCGGCCCATATCGTCGATTTACGAGCCCGGCTCAGTGTTCAAGATATTCTCAGTTGCCTCTTTTCTCGAGCTCGGCGGCATCGACGCCGGGGATACCTTCGCCACCAGCCGCGGATACGTGAACCAGGAGGCAGGCTTCGAGATTCAGGATCTCGGTGACTACGGCCGGATCTCCACCGAAGGTATCCTCAAGTACTCGAGCAACGTCGGCGCGGCCTACGCGTCGGAGACCGTCAGTGCCGAGTCCTTCTATCACATGATCAAGCTCTTCGGCTTTGGGGAAGAAACCGGCATTCTCTTAAACGGTGAGGAGCGCGCGCTGCTGCAGCGCCCGACTCGCTGGTCGGGACGCACCCAGCAGACGGTCGCAATCGGACAGGAAATCGGGGTAACCGCCGTGCAGATGATCACGGCGGCAAGCGCGTTTGCAAATGACGGGATCCTCCTCAAACCGCATATCGTCGACCGGATAGTCTCACCTGACGGGAGGACCCTGCGCACCTACGGTCGTGAGCCCGTGCGCGAGGTTCTCTCACCCCGCACCGCCGGCATTGTACTGGACGCCATGCGCGCCGCAACCGCACCCGACGGTACGGCGCGCAGGATTCGGATGGACGGGCTGAACATTGCCGCAAAAACCGGCACCGCCGAGGTGTTCGACCCGGAACTGGGAACTTATTCCGAGGAGGAGTTCGTCGCCTCCACCCTCGCAATGTTCCCCGCCGAGAGCCCGCAGGTCATCCTCTATGTAGTCATCGATCATCCCCGCGAGGGCGGATTCTACGGTGGACGGATCGCCGTGCCGGTTGCTCGGGATGCCATCGAGTACATGGTAGACTACCTCGGGATCCCGACCGGGATCGACGAGGTGGTTGAGCACTCCGGCCGGGTGCGAGTCTCCCGCAGCGAGCTTCCGACCTTCGAGGACAGGATTCCCGATCTCACCGGCCTTCCCAAGCGCTCTCTGCTGCCCCTTCTCGCCCGCGAAGAGCTGAGTGTCAGTATCGAGGGGAGCGGGTGGGTCGTTCGCCAGCAGCCACCGCCGGGGACACCCATCGAGCCCGGCATGACGCTCCGGGTGGAGCTCGAATGACGCTGTACGAGCGCAATGCGGCCGCTCTGGGCCGGCACCTGCAAGCGCGCCTGGAAACAGCCGGGGAACCGGCGGCAGAGCTCGAGCTCGTAGACGCAGGCGACGATGAGGTGACCGCGCGATACGCGGGGCGCTACCTTCACGCCCGCCGGGAGCCCTCCCGACGGCCGCGCCGGACGTTTACCCCGGACTGGGTGCGGGATCATCCCATCGTCGTCTTTTTCGGGTTCGGACTCGGCTATGAGGTGGAGGCCTTTCTCGCTGAGCCCGAGGCCGAAGTGGCGGTCGTAGTGGAGCCTGACGCCGGCCTCTTCCGCACCGCCCTCGAGCGGCGCGACCTCACAGCCGTACTCGATTCACCGAAGGCGGTCTTCCTCGTGGACGCGGAGCCGGATGCACTCGCCATGGTGCTCAGGCGCTACGAGCGCCGGGCCCCCGAACGCGCGGTGCTCAACGCCTCGGTACTTCACCACCGCGAGTACTTCGACCGCGTGGATGCGGTCATGGAGGCCGCGGTGAGCCGGGCACGTATCAACGCGAGCACGCTCAAGCGCTTCGGACGTCTCTGGGTTCGAAATCTCATTCGAAACGTAGCCGTTCTCGAGCGCTCTCCGGGAGTGCGCGAGCTCACCGATCGATTCGCCGGCCTGCCGGTGCTCCTCTGCGCAGCAGGACCGAGCCTCGACCTCGCCCTTCCCCATATCAAAGAGCTCGCCGAACGCCTCCTGATCGTGGCGGTGGATACCGCCGTCCCGGCGCTCATGCAACACGGGGTAGAGCCCGACTTCGCTGTGGTCGTCGACCCGCAGTACTGGAACACGCGCCACCTCGATCGCCTCGCCCCCAAATCCACGATCCTCATATCCGAGGCGTCGGCGCACCCCCGCATCTTCGAAGTCCTCGAAAATCCCACCTACCTGTGCAGCTCCATTTTCCCGCTGGGTTCTCTCCTGGAGGAAACCGTGGGGGAAAAGGGAAAGCTCGGCACCGGTGGCTCGGTTTCTACCACGGCCTGGGATTTCGCGCGCATCCTCGGAACTGACCCGATCTACTGCATCGGCCTCGACCTCGGCTTTCCGCAACGGCGAACGCACGTGCACGGGAGCTTCTTCGAAGAGCGCAGCCATGTTCTGGCCCACCGCTTCCGCCCGGCGGAGCAGCACTCGTTCGAGTACCTCAATGACGCCAACCCCTTCGAGATCATTGCGAACGACGGGGGCACGGTACTCACCGACCAGCGGATGATGATCTACACGTGGTGGTTCGCGAACCAGGCGCGGATACACCGCGGGGTGCGCACCTACAATCTCTCTCCCGGCGGCGTGGCCATCGAGGGTCTCCCCGCTGCCGACGTCGACGATTGCCTCGCGCACCCGGTCAGGCGTGAGGATCTGGACGGACGGCTTCGCCCCCTGCGTGCAGCCCCCGGGCCCACCGACGGCTCGTCTGGCGACGAAGGAGCGCGTGGCGACGCGGAAGCGGCCCACACCTCGCTTCGGCCAACCCTTCTCACCCTCGCCGATCGCCTCGAGGAGTTTGCGCAGACCGCACGCGACGGACTGGAAATCGTGCTCGAACTGGCCGGGGACTCGCGGCCCAATATGTCCAGACTGGACGGCATAGATGCTCGCCTCGCCGCGTTCCGCTACAAAGACGTGGCCGGTTTCCTGCTTCAGGAGGTGGCCGACCGCGTGCAGAACACCGCGCAGGAGCGGAGCATTACCGGTGCGCTGGGGAGTGCGCGTGTGCTCTACGAGGGACTCATCGAGGCGGCGGAGTACCACGTGAGATTGCTGCGACTGGCTCCACGCCTCCCGCAGTACACTCAAGTTTCCGGCCGCCGGGTCGATAATTGAAACAAAGGGGAGACCCTTTGCAATTAAGGCGGTATGCACCGACGTCCAGGCATACCGCTTTTTTTATGTCCACGTCTCTTTCTACGTCCGGGTCGCCGGCGCTACAGAAACTGGATTGGGAAGACGAGTCCGATGTCACGGTTCAGAGCCTGGGAGAAGACCTGGTCGGGGGTGGATACGTTGCGGATGACAGTCTCCTGGGATACGATCTCCCCGGCGAGCACGACGGCCCGTCGACGTCCGATGCGAAGCAGAATACCTGTATGCCCCTCGACAGTAGCGGGTATGGCGGAGCGCTCCACGGCGTAGAGACGAATTGCCTCTCCGTGGTAACGGTAGAAGAGGTTGCCACTGCGGTCACGCGAGGCATGACGCGCCTCGAGGTCGAATACCGCGAAAACGTGTGCCGACGGCAGCGCAAACTCCGTGCGCCCGTGCCGGGCGATGAGCACACTCACGAGCTGCCCGGCGCGTGGAAGGCGGATACCAACCGTCGTGCCGCGCTTTGCTTCGGTTTCCAACTCGACACGACCGCCGAGATAGCGCTCAACCTGCGTCCTCACCACGTCGAGTCCCACACCGCGACCGGAGAGCTCGTCCGCGGATTTCCGGGTACTCATTCCCGATCGGGATACGAGGTCCCAGAGCTCGCGGGAATCGGCGCTGCCCGCCGGAGCGGCCTTCACTCCCCCCTGGGACTCCACACGGATTCCACGGCCGTCGTCGGAGACACGTATGACAAGATCGTCACCTTCCTCACGGGAGGATATGCGCAGGGTCGCGACCGGATCCTTTCCCCGACGGCGACGCTCGCCGCGGAACTCGACGCCGTGATCGATGGCGTTTCGAACCAGATGCAACAGAACGTCTCGCAACACATGAGACACCGGCAGAAAGACCTCGTGGGAGCCCCCGGCAGTTATCACCCTTACGCTCTTGCCGAGAAACCCCGCGAGATTTCGCGCGTGCTGCTCCACGCCCCCGAAAACGCCCGAGAGGGGTACCATCGAGGTTCGCGCAATCGTGTCGTCGACACTCTCGGCGAGACGAGACGCCGTGCGCAGGCTTCCGGCTATGCGGCTGTCGCTCGTTTCGTGTCGGGAAAGGTGATCTCGCAGCTGGTCGAGTTGACGATGCAGCTCTCCCGCGTACAGGCAGAGCTCCTCATAAGACCGGGTCGACATCTCTACGCGCACCTGCTCGGTACCGGCTATCATACCGGAAACCAGTGTTTCGTCTTTTCGCC
The DNA here is from genome assembly GCA_009908925.1 of Spirochaetota bacterium. Classification (GTDB taxonomy): domain Bacteria; phylum Spirochaetota; class Spirochaetia; order DSM-27196; family PWMO01; genus JAAAOH01. Next base: position 8,815 of record JAAAOH010000245.1, read on the forward strand.
GCAGTATGGCGTCGTAATCCGTCTCCTCGAGGCGCAGCAGCTTCACCTGATCCACATCGACCGCATTCTCGGCGACCGAGCGGTCTCCCTCGAGCGTGAACAACGCCGAGAAGCGTCGCGTTGTTGCTTCTGAATCCGGCGGCGGATGACTGGCAACCAGGTTCACCGCCTCCTCGAGATTGCCGGTGAGCAGATACCGGCGCGGCATAAGCATCTGCGTGTGCTCGGTCAGCTCACACTCCAGCACGAACAGCCGCTCTCCGCGCTCCCGCGCCTCGACCATCATGTCCCGATCGCGCGGTGTGAGCGCCTCGGACAGCAGCTCTTCCGCTGGCTCGCTTTCTTCCTCTTCGGTCTCGGAAAGTGCCTCGACCGATCCCTGCGCGCGCTCCAGAGCCTCGCTGAAAGACGACTCGAGCTCCGCAAGCGTCGCAAGCATCTCCTGAAGGCTTGCCGTCGCCCTGCCCGACAACGCATCCTCGAGACGGTGTGCAAGGCGGGCAACGTTCGTATAGCCCAGGAATGCCGCTTCCGACTTCACCGAATGCGCATACCTCAGCGCTCTGCGCCGGTCTTCGGTCGAGAGACTCTCTCCGCCCGCCTGCTGCAGCGTACGCTGAAGCAGGGAGAGATACTGCCGGCCATCCTGTCGGAACAGACGAAAGAGCTCTGGGTCGACCTGTCTGGAGCTTACGTTACTCACGATACCACCTATCGTTCGAGTTTCATAAAGAGTTTGAGTGCACGCTGACGAACCGAGGCGTCGGCATCCTCCAGCCCCGCCAGAATCAGATTGCGAAACAGCTGCAGCCGATCAATCTCGCCCACTGTCTCCATCACGACCCGTCTCATCTCCGCGTTCCCCCTCTGGAAGACCGCCGACAGATCTCCGGCAGACTGTGCAATTCTCAGTCTCCCGATGGAGCGAACGCAGGAGAGCACGACCTGCTGCTCCCGATCGTGCAGACCCTGCTTGAGAAACGTGTAGGCACTTCGCTTTCCGAGGTTGCCGAGACTCCTGGCTGCGAAGGTCCGGGTGCTCGTGCTGGTGCCCGTTGTGAGCATGCGGCCGAGGCTGAAGAGATTCGGTGGGCGGCGTGCCTCAGTCGCAGCACCCGGGTTCGCGGCACCGGGGTTCGCAGTGCGGCCGGGATTCGCGGTGCCACCGCGGTTGGCGGAGCTTCGGCTGGCGTTCGCCGCGGCGCCGGCGCGGCCACCGCCGGCGTTCGAGGGGCCGCGGTTGCCGGAGGTCCGGACTGCGTCCTCCGCCCGGCGCGCCGTCTCGGCGCGGCGCGCGGTCCGAGTGGGGCCTGCGCTCCTCGCCGCCGGCGCCCGTCTCCGAGGATGCACGGCCTTCACGCGGCGGAAGGCCTCTATGACGCTGTCAAGCTTCGCCGGGTCGGCGGCCGCGCCCCCGGAATCCGGATGGTAGCGCTTGAGCAGACGCCGGTATGATTCACGGATCGTCTCGAAGTCGGCCGTCGGCTCGACTTCGAGCACCCGATACAACTCACGCACCTTCGTTTCCAACCTCCATATCCTGATAGAGCGCATTCAGCTCCGCCATCACGGCTTCGAGGGCCACGCGGTACTCCCCGAGCTTCGCCATATCCGATACCTTCTCGGCCTCGGCAAGCCTTTTCGCGTGGCGCAGCAACTCCTCGATTTCCCTGCGGAACTCCTCGTCGAGGTAGGCATCGGATCGGCTTACAAGTCCCGAAATCCGCTCGACAAGCGTTGCGACGCGAAACTGCAGCGCCCCCGGGCTTCGAGCCAGCTCCTCATCGTCGCTGGTCGTTACAGTCACCTGCTGAGCTACCCCGGTATCCACGTCGCGAGCCGACACATGTGCAATCCCGTCGGCGTCGACATCGAAGCTCACCTCAATCTTAGGCTCACCTCGACTGCCCGCCCGGATTCCGTTCAGCATGAACTTCCCGAGCGACAGGTTGTCGGAGGCCCGTTCCGCATCGCCCTGCAGAATGTTTATCTCGACGGATTTCTGATTGTCACTCACCGTGGTGAACACGCGCTTGGCCTGCGCGGGAAGGCGGGAGTTTCGTTCGAGCACGGTGACGTACTGGTCTTCATCGATCTCGACGCCAAGGGCGTGAGACATCACATCCGTGAGGCGAAAACGCTCGTCCTGCCCGCTGAGCATGCCGGCCTGCACGGCGGCTCCAAGGGCGACGATCTCATCGGGATTTACGAGGGCGGTCTCTTCGAGTCCGAGCTCCTCCTTCAGGCGTTCCCTCACGCGCGGGATGCGCGTGGAACCGCCGGCGAGCACCAGATTGTCCACCTTTCCTGCTTCGAAACCGGAGTCCTTCAGCGCTTCGCGTGTCAGCTCCATCGTTCGATCTACATGATCCTCAATGAGCTCGTTGAGCTCCTGCCGGGTGACGGTGTAGCGCAGATGCATCGGCTTGCCGCTGCCACCGATGAAAGGCATCGCAACGAGGGCAGAGTCACGGGAGGATAGCTCGATTTTCGCCCGCTCGACGAGATCCCGTACCTGCTGCAGGAGAATCGCGTCTGACGCCACCGACAGCCCGTAATCCCGTTCGAAACTCTCAATCACCTTCTGCTGAATCAGCTGATCGAAGTCGAGACCACCGAGGTACTCGTTTCCGCGTGTCGCCTGAACGGTGAAGTCGGTACCGTGTTGCAGCAGGCAGGTCACGTCGAAGGTCCCCCCGCCGAAGTCATAGACGAGAATCCGCCGCCTGTCGGCATCCCGGCGGGCGTACGCGAGGGCCGCCGCAGTGGGCTCGTTGAGGATGCGATGCACGGTCAGCCCCGCACGACGGCCGGCCTCGCGGGTGGCACGGCGAGCGGCCTCCGAAAAGCGTGCCGGCACCGTGATCACGGCGTCATCAACCGGCCGGCCGAGGTAGCGCTCAGCGTATGATTTGATGTGGCCGAGGATGAGCCCGGAGATCTCCTCCGGGCGGTAGTCGTGCCCGTCGATGCGAATGCTCTCACGGTCACCCATGCTTCGCTTCACGTGCATCACGGTCCGCTCGGCATTCACAATGGCCTGATTCTTCGCCGATTCGCCGACAAGCACATCGCCGGTCTCGGTGATGCTGCAGATCGACGGAGTAAGATGTCCCCCGCGGTCGTTCGGAATGATGCGAGGCTGCTCCCCGTCCATGAACGCGGCAACGGTGTTCGTTGTACCAAGGTCGATACCGATTATCTGAGACATCCTACTCTTTCCTGTCGGCAAGCGAGATAACCAGCTCCACCTCGCCGACGGTGGTGCCGGTCCGGTTCGCAATGATATTCGAGGCAATCCCTTTGCGATGGAGCTCGACGATCTGCTTCTTCCGCGCGGTCCGTCCCTCGGAGGTCTGCCCGGCAGGAGGCGCCCCCGGGTTCTCCCCATCCGACGCGGGTGTTTCGGCCGTGCCGGGGGCCGTGCGCGGCTTCTGCTCGCCCCCGGCGCTTGCCAGGGGCCGTTGCCCGCTCTCTCGGTTCGCTGAACCCTGCGTGTGCCCGCCCTCCTCCGACTGCGCGCGTGGTGCACGACGGAGGATGTCGTTGTAGCGCTCCGTACTGCCGCTTCGCGACTCAATTTCCCGCTTGAGGACCGCCAGTCGCCGGTCGGCCTGCTCGAGGAGGGCGTTCAGCCTGTTCACACGGTCCTCGACCAGCCCGATGTTGCGATCGGTGGTCTGGTTCAACTCCACAATGATGCCGTCAATCTCGCTGCGAATATTGTCCACGACCCGTCCGGGCTCGAGCTTCCGATCGATGCGTCGCACCAGCAGAAGATAAACTGCCGCCGCGAGGCCGACGTTCATCACGACCACGAGAATCGAATTCATAACGGCTTACCCGCTGATATCGACGTTCTGACCGAGGTCCGGATCCCGGAAGACCTGATCTTCCTCTCGGTCCTCCTCGCTCTCCTCCGCCCCGCGCTTCTCGCCGCCTGTCGACCCCTCGCCCGAATCGTCGTCGTGTACCTGCTCCGCCCCGTCCTGAAGCGTTTCAGCTTCGGTGACCTGGTGCTGCTGTTCCGCGCTGCGTCGGGCGATCTCGCTACCCGTGACAGACTGGCTCTGGGACGCCGCCTGTCGAATAGCGGCTTCTTCCTTGCCGACCTGGCCGAGTCTCATCAGAAGTGTCTGAAGGTCGATGGGTTGTATCGCCATCTATTCCTTCCGCGTGATCTCGATATTCTCGCTCGATTCTTCGTACTTCTGGATCTTTATCTGCTTCGCCTCGGCACCGAAGGTGACGCCGTTGAACTCGCTGTGCACATCGAGGAAGGCTTCCTTCACGTAGAGCTTCACACCGGTGTAAACGGTACCCGAAGCACTGATCTTTCCGGCGAGCTTCAGCCCGTCGAGATAGGTCTCGAGCTCGGTGATGTCGTTCTGCACGCGCTCGAGTTCCTCCGTGAGCTCTTTGTTCCGCGCCTGCAGGTCCTTGAACTGCTGGACCTTTTCCTTCGGGATCTCTTTCTTCTGCTTGCTGAGACTGATAAGCGTCTTGAGATCCCGCTTCACGTTCTCGAGTTCTTCGCGCTGCTCATCGCGCTTCTCGCGGAGGTCGGTGAGCTTCTGCTTGCTCTTCGGGTCGTAGCCGACCTCCAGCACCGTTTCCTTTCCGGCCGAAGAGCCGAGTGTCTTCGCATCGATTTCTTCCGCCGCCCGTACACGCCCACCGACAATGCGTGCACGCTTGCCGCGGCAGATCACCTTTCGATTCGCAAAGACGTCGCAATTGATGATACCGTCGCTGACGATTACGAGGCCGCCGGCCTCGACGGTCACGTTCTCAATGAACTTCGACCATACATTCCCACCGGCACGCACGACACCGCTTTCCTTACCGGCGACGCCCTGCCGGACGATAATATCGCCCTCGGCGTCGAGAAGACTCTTGCCGACGCTTCCCATCACCTCGATGTTACCCGAGGCTTTCACATTGAAGCCGTCGTCCACGCTCCCCTTCACCACGACTCCACCGAGAAATGTGATATTGCCGGTCTTGAGGTTCACGTTGCCATTGACGACGTAGACTTCCTCGACCTGTATCTTACCGTTGTGGAGGAAGACCTGGCCGTTGAGCTCCGCGATCGCCGTCCGACCGTCTTCGGACATGCGGACATTCTTACCGATCTCGATCCTGGTATCCTGCCCGTCCTTCGCCGGAAGAAGCTTGCCGGTCACGCTGCGTCCGGGCTGCCCCCGTTCGGCGGGGATCTTCTTGGCAAGCACCTGGCCCTCGACGACGTTCTGCACGATGTTGAGCTCTTTGAAATCGACCCGGCCGTCCTGCTCGCGCAGGTTCACCGCATGCTCATCGGTCTCGAAGTTCAGGACGACCCGAGCGTCCGCGCCGTTCTTCGGCTTGCTGCCCTCGGCAACGAGCACCGGCTCACGATACATCGGGCTGTCGGAAAAACGCCGCAGAATGTCTTCTTTGAGTCCCTCGACCACGCCGTGATCCTGCAGGAAGCTCACGATGTTGTCGTACTCAGGGTCCGCGCCTCCGGGTCCCGGCGGAAGGGCGGTGAGATAGGCCTTCATTTCCATGTCGGCTATTTCTACCGACAGCACGGCATCCGCGGCCGGGTTGTAGTCATAATCGCCGATGGTGATGAACTCGCCCTCGGCAAGCTTCACCGCTTTCGAAACGCGACCGGCGTCGACCTTCCCGTCGGTACGCGCGCGAATGGCCTCCATGGCCTGTTTCTCGGTCGCTTTCTGTCCACGGCCCTGCGGTTTGGTCACCTTCAGGAGGATACCCTTGGGCGAAAGCTTCACGAAGGTCTCGCCGTCTCGATCGACATCCTCGACCTCTTCATCGAAGCCGAAGTCGACGTCGAAGGGGTCCTCCATGCCCTCGTCCTCTCGCTGTTCCGATGCCGGATATGCGAGCAAGAGATAGGGCTTCCTGCCGGCGCCGAGCACGCCGCGACTGCCCTTCTGGAGAATCTCGTACTCGATGCTCTTCACGGGAAGGGAAAGCTCGATCGAGGCCTGCTTCAGTGCATCATCGAGGCTCGTTCCCTGAACGTTGACGTAGGTTCGCTCTCGGTCCTCCGTCATCTGCTTCTGCATGTAGCTCCGTATCTGGGACATCTGCACCATTGCTACATGATCCCCTTCTTGATGTTCGTGAGCTTCGTGCGAAGCCGCATGATGGCCTTGGTATGGAGCTGCGACACACGCGACTCGGTTACCTCGAGCACCTGGCCGATTTCCTTGAGAGTAAGATCCTCGTAGTAGTAGAGCACGAGCACCTTCTTTTCCTTCTCGGGGAGTTCCTTAATGGACTGCGCAATGACGCGCTTTATCTCGTCCTTTTCGACGATCACGTCCGGGTTCAGGCTCTGCGGGGATTCGATGCTGTCGGCGATCGAGACCTTGTCGTTGTCCTCACCGGTATACCAGACGTCGTTCAACGACAGAATGGAGGTGCCGCTGACTTTGAGCATCGTCTTCTCGTACTCCTTCACAGACATGTTGAGCTCTTTCGCCACTTCTTCATCGGTGGCCGCGCGTCCGAGCGAGCTCTCGAGTCTCCGTACGGTTTCCTCTATCTCGCGCGCCTTCTGGCGCACCGAACGCGGCACCCAGTCAATGGACCGCAACTCGTCGAAGATGGCACCCCGAATCCGTGTTACCGCGTAGGTTTTGAACTTGACGTGCTTCTCGGGATCGAACTTCTCGATCGCATCAAAGAGGCCGAACACGCCGTAGCCCACCAGATCGTCAAACTCCACATTGTGAGGCATACCCACCGCGACTTTGCCGGCAACGTATTTCACCAGTGGTGCATACTGTCTGACGAGCCGCTCCCGGATCTCGGGGTCACCGGTTTCCTTGTAGAGCTTCCAGAGCTCCTCCTCGGATTTCTCAGCCAGGGAGGTTTCCTGTTCTGCCTGCTTCTTGCTCTTACTCATCCCGCTTTATCACCGTTTGCAGTGCTTTCGCAATGACTTCCGGATCCTGCTCGATCCCGTGAGATTGAGCACGGCTCGAACCGCCGAAGCCGCCGTTGCTGTCGTCCTCTTCGACCACCTCGGCCCCCTCTGCCCCCTCAGACTCGAAATCCCCGGCGAACCCCCCGATATCCGGAAGGGCATCCACGGAATTCTCATCCACGTCTTCCGATTCTCTCTTTGCCGATGCCGCTGAGTCGGTGGGCGCAGCGGCAACCTCCTCGACCTCTTCGACGAGTTCGTCGCCACCGCCCGCAGGCGATTCAACGCCTTCCGCCACCTCTTCGAGGTCACCCGGCTCATCTTCATCGACGTGAGCCTGCGAAGTACCCGTCTCCGCTGCCTGCTCCACCCCGGCGGCCTGAGCACTCTCTGCGGCATCCGGTTCGTCGGCGGCGGGAAGCTCGTCCTCTTCGCCGTCGTCATCGACGACGATATCGACGTTCTGCCCGTAGCCGTCAGCCTGTGCGGTACTCGAGGTCGCGGCGCTTTCCGATAGAAGCTCAGGAAGTCGCGCGGAAATGACGATATAGGAGCCGTAGCCGATTCCGGCAAAGACGATTGCCCCGATGACTGCGCGCAGCAGAATAGCACCGAAAGCGACACCTGCGAGGGCGCCCGTCAAGGTAGCGATGACAAAGGCCGAGCCGGCGAAGTATGCACTGAATTTCAGGTTCGGCCCCATGATATAATTCCCCTAGCCTCCAAGCCTATGCAAAACCAGAGCCGCAGTCAAGGCTCATCCAATTTCTCAAATAGTCTACACCTTTTCCACCGGTCCTTCACTCCGTCCGAAGAGCTTCTTCAGGAACTGACCGAGTCCTCCCCCCTCGCGATACTCCACGTTCTCGAGGCGCCCCACGATGTGCTGCACACATATGGAAGCCTTGCCGTTGGGATCAACCGCCGAGAACGGCTTCTGCTTGAGCACCGCCTCGTGGACCCCGGGGTCGTCGTAGACGTATCCGAGGTAATCCACTTTGAGGTTCAGGAACTGCCCGGCAATGTTTATCACCCGTTCGGCGACCTTTTTGCCTTCGGTGACCGACTTAACACGGTTAACAATGAGCTTCAAGCCGAGGTTGAGATTGTCTATCTCGGTAGCAATGATCTTGATGATGCCGTAGGCGTCGGTAATGGCGGTGGGCTCGGGCGTCGTAACGATGATTGCCTCGTCCGCCGCCGCCACGAAGGACAGAACGTTTGCCGACACACCGGCGCTCGTATCGATGATGATCACGTCGGCGTTTTCAAGGTGCGAGAGCTCGTCTATGAAGTTGTTGCGCTCGTCGTCGGCCAGATTTGCGATTTTGGCAAATCCCGACGCGCCCGCAACGATGCGTATCCCGTAATTGGTGTCCATGATGATCTCGTCCATGGACTTCTGCTTGCGGATGACGTGGTAGAGGTTGAACTTCGGGATTATGCCGAGGACGACGTTCACGTTGGCGAGGCCAAGGTCTGCGTCCATGAGGACCACCTTCTTGCCGAGGCGCGCGTACCCGATCGCGATATTTGTGGCGATATTGGTCTTACCGACGCCACCCTTTCCGCTTGCGACAGCGATGATGCGGGTCTTCGACTCGCCCTGACCGTTGCGATTCTTCATCATCTCGCGAAGCGATTCTGCCTGATCAGCCATTCATCTCTCCGTACGTTGGACTTCCCCAAATTTATCTTCGATCATTTGACGGTCGACCTGAAAGCCTTCGAGCGTGAGAAGTATCTGTTCCACCGTAGCAGGGTGAATATCCTCAGGAACGTTCTGTCCGTCGGTCATGTAGGAGATCGGTTTCTGCTTCTCCTCGAGAATGCTGATGATGTTCCCGAGACGATTCGTCTCGTCGACCTTGGTAACGAGCACCGAGGTGTAGCCGAAGGGCTCGAACTGTCGCAGAATCTCACGCAGGTCCGCGGTCTTCGTGGTGGCGCTGACCGCCAGGTGCACCCCCTCGTGGCCGCCGGTCCCGCGAAGTAACTCGTTCATCTCGGCCAGCTTGGTGTACTCCCGGGGGCTCTTTCCGATTGTGTCGACGAATACCATGTCGGCGTCCGCGGCAAGAGCCATCTGCTTCTTCATGTCCTGTCGTGAGTCCACCGACGCTACCGGTATTTCCATGATATTGCCGTAGGTTTCGATCTGCTCCTTCGCCCCGATGCGATAGTTGTCAATAGTGAGGATACGAACCTTGCGGGGCTTCGAGCCATTGAAGGCGTGCATAGCCGCAAGCTTCGCGATGGTGGTCGTCTTTCCCACGCCGGTGGGTCCCACGAGAACGTATATCTCCGGCCGCGCGTCGCTGCTCAACCGGTGTATTCTGATTGTCTCACCGATCCACTCGAGCACGCGGTCCTGTACGAGCCGCTCATTCTCGAGCTCGTCGACGGAAAACGTCGATCGGGCGCGTGCGATGACCCTGTCCACGTAGGCCGGAGTGAAGTCGTTGTGAAAGAGCTTCTCGCGAAGAGCGGAGAGCGTCGGATGCGGGCCGGAGTCGGGCACAGCTGTGATCGACGCCTGCGCCTCGCGCTCGCCGAGGCTATCCTTTATCTCCTTGAGCTCCTGCAGCACCATGTCGATGGTCTTCTCGCTCTTGACCGAGCCGAGGATCTTCTTCTTTTCCTCTTCGAAGTCCGCCGGCTTGCGGGCCGCTTCGGTGCGTGCCGATGTCGCGGAAATGTAGCCGGTAACCTCGACGCCCTCTCTGGCAAACATCCCGAGAAATCCGCCCATGCGGATCGTCTTGTGATGCATGATACGGGCGTTGTCACCGTACTTTGCACGTACTTTCCGCTCCGCATCGAGGTGCGACGGTGCCTGTTCTACGAAATACTCCATCCCCACAACCTCACTCTTCTATGCTGATCTCACCGATCGATTCCACTTTGACTTCCGAGACGATCTCCGGGGCCGACAGTACGACCAGATCCGGAAGGTCTCGCTGCGCGCTCGCCTTCACCAGCGGACGCGCCGCCTCCGAGCAGAGGATGAGCGGAAACACCCCCTGTGAGCGCGCCTGCTGCACGGAATTGAGCAACGCATTTATCCACGCACGTTGTACATCGGGTTGCAGCGCCGGAACCACTCCGCCGGCCGTCTCAACGCGAGAATCTATGATCCGCTGCTCGAGAGACGGGTCGAGAGTGATGACCTTCATCGACTTGTCGTCATCGGCGTACTGCAGGGAAATCTGCCGTTTGAGGGCCTGACGTACCTTCTCCACCAGGAAACTGCTGTCCTTGGTGATGTTACCATAGTCGGCAAGCGTTTCCAATATGACCACGAGGTTCCGGATGGACACCTGCTCGCGAAGCAGGCCCTGCAGCACCTTCTGAATCTCACCGAGCGAGAGCGCACCCTGCACATCCTCGACCACGGCCGGGTAGTCCCGCCTGAGGGTATCGAGCATGGACTTGACCTCCTGACGCCCGAGGATGTCCGCGGAGTTTCGCTTGAGCAACTCGGTAAGGTGCGTGGCGATAATCGACGGTGAATCCACGACCGTGTAGCCGGCGCGTTCGGCCTGGTCGCGATACTCCTCGGTGATCCACTTTGCCGGGAGGCCGAATGCCGGATCCGTTGTTGCCTCGCCCGGGACATCCTCCCGGTCTCCGCCGGGATTTATGCAGAGATAGTAGCCCATCTTGATCTTCGCCCTGCCGACTTCGACCCCCCGGATCTTGAAGGTGTACTCCGACGGCTCGAGGCGCATGTTGTCTATGATGCGGATCCTCGGAACAACGAGCCCGAGCTCCAGCGCCGCCTCCCGCCGTATGCGGGTTATGCGGTCGAGAAGCTCCGCGCCCTTGTCCTTGTCCACGAGCGGCACGAGGCCGTAGCCGAGCTCCAGCGAGAGGGGGTCGAGGGGGGCCACCGGCGACATCTGCTGCGGCTCCTCTTTCGGCTTGGGCTCGGCCTCGGCAGCCTCCCGTTCCTCAGTGACCTGGCGCCGCCCGAGACGCCAGGCAAGCAGGCCCGAGAGTCCGGCAAGCGGCATCAGGATGTACCACGGGAAACCGGGAAGGAGCGAGAGCGCAAACAGGAAGGCGGTCGCGATCCAGTAGATGCGAGCCTGCCCGGTGAACTGCTGCGTGAGGTCGGTGCCGAAGGTCTCCTCGGATATCGACCGTGTCACTATAAGTCCGGTGGCGGTGGAGATGATGAGCGCCGGAAACTGCGTTACGAGCCCGTCACCAATGGCCAGCGAGATATAGGTATTGAGGGCCGCCGTGAAGCTCTCCCCGTGGATGGTCATCCCCACGACGATACCGCCGACGATATTCACCGCCGTAATCAGGAGCCCGACGCGAACGTTGCCCTGCACGAACTTCGATGCACCATCCATGGCGCCGTAGAAGTCGACCTCCCGCTCGAGATCGAGCTTGCGTTTCGTCGACTCCTCTTCGGTGATGGCACCGGAGCTGTACTCCTGCTCGATGGCCATCTGCTTGCCCGGCAGAGAGTCGAGTGTGAAGCGCGCTGCGACCTCGGCAACACGGGTGGCTCCCTTGGTAATCACGATGAACTGCACTGCAATGATGATGATGAAGATGATGAGCCCGATCACCAGGCCCTCTGTCCCGGCCGCGCCGACGACAAAGCTCGAAAAGGCCTGAATGATCCGGCCGTCGAACTCCTCGCCCTGGGAGAGAATGAGCCGTGTCGAGGAGACGTTCAGTGCCAGCCCGTACACCGTAACGACGAGAAGTAGCGTCGGGAAGACGGAGAACTCGAGTGCATTCTTGATATAGAGCGTGATGAGGATCGTCAGGAGCGCGAACACGAGGTTGAGCGACATGAGCGTGTCGAGCACCACCACGGGCAGGGGCACGATGAGCATCATCACCACGATGACGACACCCACGGCAACGAGCACATCGCTTCGCTGCTTGAGGAAGGCGTTCGAGAACATCGTCTGTACGTCAGCCATCTGTCTTCTCCATTATCCGACCACCCCGGCCTGGCGGCCGGACATCCGGTAGACCTGCTTCAGCACTGCGACTACCGCCTCGTAGAATCTCTCCGGGATCGTATCGCCGATATCCACCTCGGCGTAGAGGGCGCGGGCGAGCGGTTTGTTCTCGATCACCGGCACCTCGGCCTCCTCGGCCGTTTCGCGAATGATGCGCGCCATGTTGTCCTGGCCTTTGGCCGTCACCGTCGGGGCCACCATGGTGTCCCGGTTGTACTCGAGCGCAACGGCGAAGTGAGTGGGGTTCGTGACCACAACATCCGCCTGGGGCACGTTCTGCACCATGTTCCGCGACATCATCTCCTGCATCTGCTGCCGCAGGCGGCTCTTGACCATAGGATCACCTTCATAGGTTTTTCGCTCCTCTTTGACCTCCTGCTTGCTCATCTTCAGGGACTCCAGATGCTGGCGCCGCTGGAAAATGTAGTCGAAGACCGACAGAAGAAGCATCAGGATGGCCGCCTGAATGAGAATGCGGAACGCAATCGATGCCACCGCTCCGAACGCCTGAAGGAACGGAACATGTATGAGATTGATGAGGCGTTCCATCTCGATCCAAATATTGAAGAAGGCGAGCGCGCCGAGAATGATCACCTTTCCCATGGACTTGAACCAGTTGTAGATGGCCTCC
>JAAAOH010000170.1 GCA_009908925.1 Spirochaetota bacterium
ACCACCCTCGCCCTGGGCCTGAGAGGCAAAGTACTCGAGGTCGGGGTAGATATAGGCCTCGACGTCCTCTTCGCGGAGCTCCTCGTTGGAGATGAATCCCTTGACCATGATCTGATCGATCTCATCGTAGAGCTGGAAATGATCCTCGATCTCTTCGGGATACACGTTCTTCCCGCCCGCCGTCACGATGAGCGACTTCTTGCGCCCGGTGAGGTAGAGATAGTTCTCGTTGTCGAGCCGTCCCATATCACCCGTGCGAAAGTACCCGTCATCAGTGAACACCTCCGCGGTGGATTCCTCGTCGTCGTAGTAGCCCTTCATGACCATGGGGCCCTTCACCACGATCTCGCCGACACCGCGTTCGTCGGGCTCGAAGATCTTCATGTCGGTCTGCGGAATCACCTTGCCGACCGACTCTTCCTTGTAGTGCTCTACCGGATTGAGGCAGATGATGGGAGAGGTCTCGGTCAGTCCGTAGCCCTGCACGAAGTCGATGCCGAGCTGGTTGAACTTGCGGAAGGTAGCCGGCGCGAGCGGGCCACCGCCACTTATGCAGATGCGGATGGTGTCGAGCGATGCCTTCTCGAGCACCGAGCCGAAGAGCTTCTTGCCGACGTTCTTGCCGGTTGCGTGTTTGATCACCCCGCTTATCGCCATGAGGGTACGCATGATGCCGTAGACGAGGGGACCCTTCTCCCGGATGCCCCGGAGGATGCCCTTGAGAAGCTTGTTGAAGAGCATGGGGATGCCGAGGAGCATGGTCACCTGTCCGCGCTTGAGGTCCGCGAGGATCTGCTTCACGACCATCCGCTTCGCGAAGACGATCTCCGCGCCCACCGAGATCGACTCGATGAACACCGCGAGCATCGTATAGGAGTGATGCAGCGGCAGAAGCGCGTAGAAGATGTCGTCGTGTCGAATGTAGAGGTTTCCCTGCGCGAGGAGCGCGTCGCTGGTGATGTTCTTATGGGTCAGCATCACGCCCTTCGCCGACCCGGTGGTGCCGGAAGTGAATAGAATCGCGGCGAGGTCGTCCTCCTCGCGTGTCGCCCGGTCGGCCAACTGATCCTGGGGGAAATTGTAGATGTAATTCTCCCGATCCGGGGCAAGAGAGATCTTGGCGCCCTTCGAGGGTGCGTCGAAGTCATCGTACTTCTCGGTGTCAACGAAGACCGCCTTTACATCGGCGCGGCCCATGAGACCGGAAATGTCCCTGCTCTGCAGTTGATAGTCGATCGGCACGACCACGCCACCGGCATACAACACCGCGATGTAGGCCGTCGCCCATTCGGGGGAGTTCTTCCCCGTCACGGCCACACGGTCGCCGGGCTTCACGCCGAGCCCCTGCAGGTAGCGGGCAGCCGCTCGCACCCGGCGCCGGACCTCGGCGTAGCTCAGCGTCATTTCCTCCGGCTCGAAGGCTGTAAAGGCCCGCCGGCTCGAAAATCGATCGACGGTGATATCGAAGAGCTCGGGAAGCGTCGGCCACTCCCCCTGGATATCCACCACACCTGAAGTGCCGTTTCGGTAGTTGTCGAGAAAATCCCATGGTTGTGACATCTGGTCCTCCTGCGTGCCGTACCTAGGTACTGTAATCCCGTGCCAGTTTCGCAAGGGAGCGGGTGATCTGCTCGAGTGGCACGTTCTGCACGCCGAGCAGGTGTTGAAGAAGAAGGCCGTCGATCGAGGAAAGCATAACCCGCGCGACGATGCCGTGATCGCCGCGGCCCGGAAGAATCCGGTGCAGACCCTGTTCGATGAGTGCCGCCCAGCGCTCGTATTCCTGCATGAACCGGTCTCGCAGCGATGAGTTGCCGGTAAGCGCCTCCTGTATGAGGTACACGTGAATATGGCCGCGCGTCTCGGAGGTCGTGATTGTCTTGAACACGAGCCACAGCACCTCTTCGGCGGACACCCCCTGACCGCTCTCCTCTATCCAGGAGAAGATCTTGTCGGTGATGTACTCCATGTGGCGCTCGGAAATGTCGAAGATGAGCTCGCCCTTGGACGGATAGTAGTAGTAGAGCGTGCCCTTGCTGATCCCGACTTCCTGAGCGATGTCGGCGAGGCTCGTCGACGCGACCCCCTTCTCGATGATGAGCTTGGAGGCGCCCTGAATGATCTTCTCACGATATCCCGTTGTCGCGTCTCGAGTTCGAGCCATAGCCCCTCGCTTTCAGCCGCTCGGCCGGTTCCCGTTACCTTAGCCAGACGGAGTGCCATTGTCAACAAATTTGCTCTCTCCTGCGAATCCGGGTATACTCACTGGCTCATGGAGCAGCTCGCGCAATCCGTCACTGCGATAGGGTTCATGGTTCTGCCGGCATCGGTCCTGTTCACCGCACGGCGCATGGAACTCATCGCCAGAATCAGCCCCGTCATCTGGTGCTATCTGCTCGGTATCCTCATAGGAAACTCCGGCCTGCTGCCCGAAACGGTTATGCCGGCCCAGGAGCTCCTTGCCGAGGTGACGGTCGCCCTCTCCATCCCGCTCATGCTCTTCTCCGCCGACCTCCGAAACTGGCGGGTTATGGGCCGGAAGGCCGGGGTATCCATGGTGCTTGCCGGCCTCTCGGTAACCGTGGTGGTGGCGGCCGGCCACCTCCTGTTCCGCGGCATCGTGCCCCGCACCCCCGACCTCGCCGGCCTGCTCGTAGGCGTCTATACCGGGGGCACGCCCAACCTCGCGGCCATCCGAACGGCCCTCCAGGTGGATTCCTCCATATACATCACCGTTCATACCGCGGACGTCGTGGTGAGCGGTCTCTATGTCCTCTTCGTCATCACCGCGGCAAAACCACTCTTCTCGCGCTTCCTCCGTCCCTTCGTTGCCGACGGCCTCCAACCGCAACAGGTACCGGGGAGCGCCGGCGTCGGTTCGGCCTTCTCCCGCGCGGGGCTCCCGGTGACACTTCGCGCCTTCGCCCTTGCGGCGCTGCTCGTCGGAGCAAGCGTCGGCCTCGCAGAGCTCCTGCCGCCGGAGTGGACCACCGTTGCCGTCATCCTGCTTCTGACGACCTTCGCGATCGGCGCGGGATTCATCCCGTCCGTTCGCGCGCTCCACACGAGCTTCTCCCTCGGTGAGTACGTCGTCCTCGTATTCTGTGCGGTGGTGGGATCAATGGCGGACGCAGGCCAAATCCTCACCGCATCGCCCGCTATCCTCCTCTTTGTCTCCTACACCGTCCTGCTCTCGCTCACGCTCCATCTCCTGCTCGCCCGCCTCTTTCGCATCGATGTCGACACGATGATAGTCACGTCCACCGCTGCGATCTGCTCACCGCCCTTCGTGGGCATGGTGGCCGTATCCATCGGGAACCGCGCCGTCATCGCAGCGGGAATCACCGCGGGCATCCTCGGCTATGCGGTAGGTAACTACCTCGGGGTGTTCACCGGCGTCGTGCTGAGATCGCTGCCCTTCTGACCGGTCCGACAGATCAGCGCCGCCGGTCAGAGCCGGTCGATGATCGAGCCGTATTTCCTGGGCAGGGGCGGAATATCGAGAAGCTGACGACCGAGCTCGTGCCTGAGGCCCACCAGCCGATCCTCGTCGCTCGGGCTCATGAACGCCGACAGATGGCGCGGGACCCCGAACTCTTTCTCGAGGTAGACCATGAGCTCGGTTGAGGGCCAAACCCCGTGATAGGAAACCAGGGCCTGGATGATGCGCTCGGCGGCGCCTTTGAGATTCGGTTCGATCTCCTCGATGAGGGAGAGCGCTGAGCCGAGCTTTGCCTCGCGGCTCAGCGTGCGGTCCACGATCCCAAGGTTCGGCGCGTTGGCCGCCTCGATGGCGTACTGCACCTGGGGGCGACTCAGATGCACCGCCCGGTCGAGGGCCAGCATCACACTGACGCCGAGGCTCTTGTAGCCTTCGGGACTCATGTAGCGCCGCTCGGTACCCTCCGCATCGATGACCGCCCGAAAGAACCGCGCGCTCACCGAGACATCCTGCAGGTGCTTGTGCAGCTCGCGGGAGAGCGTCTTGCGCGCATCGCCCTCCACCGAAACCGTACGCCGCCGCAGGCGTATGCCCTGCCCGGGCTCGTCGGGAGGGAGAAGACGGAGCTGGGATTCCTGCATGGAACTGCGGATTCGCTGGTAGTCGGCGATGGCGCGCTTGAGCTCGGAGTGCTTGCGCCGCAGCTCGACGTTCGAGTGATGTAGCGCCGCATGGAGCTTCACGAGGCTGTGCGCAAAGGGCTTCTCGCCGCGTGTGACTTCAGAGGGTTTCCCCCGTTTGAAGGGATTCAGCGACCGCATCTGCTTTTCAAGCGAGGTGAAGTATGCATC
>JAAAOH010000084.1 GCA_009908925.1 Spirochaetota bacterium
AATGAGATCTATACCCGTGAGGAATAGAAAATCGAGAATTCCGAGGACGGCGGCAAAAAGAGCCACGGAGACCAGCACGACCTTCGTAGAGGAAGCGACCTCATCCCGGGAGGGCCATACAACTTTCTTGAGCTCCGCGTAACTGTCTTTAAAAAACTGAATGATCCGTCTCACCACAATCTCCTCGGTGGGTCGTTCAAGAAGCAGGCCAGGTAGGACTCGAACCTACAACATCCGGTTTTGGAGACCGGCGCTCTACCGATTGGAGCTACTGGCCTATGAATCACTTGACCTTTGCTTCCTTGTGAAGCGTATGCTTGCGGTCATGAGGGCAGTACTTCTTCAGTTCCATCTTCCCCTGAAGATTGCGCCGATTCTTGGTGGTTGTGTAGTTCTTGCGATTACACTCGGTGCACTGGAGTGCAATCTTCTCTACGACTTTACTCGCTTTGGCCATGAAGTACTCCCTATGATATCAGCCTGACAAGGCATGAATATATAGCAGTTCCACAGACGTGTCAATGACGCCGGTCTGTGAGGAATGAGCCCCCGATCGGACTTGAACCGATGACCCCATCCTTACCATGGATGTGCTCTACCGACTGAGCTACAGGGGCTTGAACTAATGGTGCGCGAAAGCTACCAGACGCCCTCACCTTTGTCAAGCGCTGCGAGCGCGCGTACCCGGTGAGCCCGCGCCACGCGTGACGGGACCTCCTCGACGCTATACGAACTGCCGCTTCAGCTGCTCCACCCACTCGCGAATACGCGCTTCGGTCAGACTGGACTGCGTATCCTCGTCGAGAACAAGGCCCAGAAAACGGCCCTCCCGTACGGCAGCCGACGCGTCGAAGGTGTAGCCTTCTGGATCGGTCTTGCCCACGATGTTGGCGCCGCGCTCGGCCGCCTTATCGACGAGCACCGCCAGCGCATCGGCGAAGTTTGCCGGGTAGTTTCGCTGATCTCCGAGAGCCACCACCGCAACATTGATGCGGCTGAGGTTGAGCTCGTCGAACTGCGGGAAAAACGCTTCCCAATCGTCCTGCAGATCACCTCGCCCCCACGTGGATACGGCGAGTATGAGATTGTCGAACTCTTCGAGCACATGCGGATCGATCTCCGCTACATTCAGGAGATCCGAGTTCTCCGGTCCGACGACCTCGTAGAGTTTTTCGCTGACGTCTCTCGTATTTCCGGTGGAGGAGCCGTAGACGATGCCCACGTGCCTCATAAGGGCCTCCTGAGTTAGTTCCGCTTCCCGTGTCCTGTGGTGGCTGCCAAGGTACTAAACATTGCAGTGGATGGCAATCGCCCTGCCCGGTATGTCCTGCCGCGAAATGCGCGCTCGCCGTGACTGTGATATACTCCACCCCGCAATGGCAGAGCAGACCGTGCATCTTGTAACCGCAGACACTCGGGTGGTTTCCGACCTGCAGGAGGCCGCAAGACAATGGGACGTGCCACTCGCTATTTCCTCCCACGCCACCCCTGAAGAAGCCACCCGTATCAGCGATCTGCCGGAGTCGGACGTGGTCGTCATCGATACCGACCTCGTCGGGCCTGCGCTGGAGGACATGCTCGTTTCCCGTGGCGCTGCCCGCAGCATCGTCCTCGGTTCTCCGGGCTCCGAGGGCGAGCTCAGCCGGGCGCACGCGCGGCACGGCAGTGAGTTTCTCCTGAAGGACGAGGGCGGTCATTACGCGCTGCTCGTTGCGTCGCTGGTTCGCAAGCTGCTGCGCGATGAGGATCGCGACGAAACGACCCGCGACATCATCCGCTCGAGCGAGGATCGCTATCGCAGTCTCGTCGATGCGCTCCCGGATATCGTCTATCGCATCGATCCCAACGGCTACTTCACGTTCGTAAACGAGTCGGTACGGACCCTCGGGTACGAGCCCTCGGCGCTCATCGGTCAACATTTCAGCACCATCGTCGATGGCGCCGATCTGCCGCGGGTCAGCCGCAGAAAGGTGCTGCGCGATTTCCACGGCCGGGACACCGGCCCCGCGGCGGCCCCGGGCCTCTTCGATGAGCGCCGCACCGCAGATCGCCGCACTACCGGCCTCGAAATCCGCCTCCGCCGCCGTAACGGCACGAGCGAACATGACGAGGCGCCGATGATCGCCTCTCTCATTTCCTATGGCGAGATTACGGCAACCGGGCAGTACCGCACCGACACCGCGAAGCGCTACTTCATCGGGACTGTCGGTATCATCCGGGACATCAGCGAGCGCAAGCGATCGCAACAGCGCCTGCGGCAGCTTTCCTTTGCGATCGAGCAGATCGACACCGCCGTCTGCATTGCCGACGGCAACGGCGTGGTCGACTACGCGAACCCCTCGTTTTTCAGGATGAACGGCGCGCGCCCGGAGGAGGTCCACGGCGCGAGGCTCTACGACCTGTTTTCCGGCTACGTGCAGGAGGAGCAGGCGGAAGAGCTGGCGCGCGCCCTCTCCGGCACTCGCGCCTGGGAGGCGGACCGCATCATCTGGACCCGCTCCGGCGAGTCGAAGTGGTGCTGGCTTCGCATCTATCCCGTCTTCGACCTCGACCAGCAGGCATCGCAGTATCTCGTGTTTCAGGACGATATCAGCGACCGAAAGCAGCGTGAGCTCGAGCTCGCCGAGACCGCCCGATCCCACCAGGATGTGCTGCGGATGATCCACCACCGCGTCGGCTCCACCCTGCGCAGCCTCAGCGAGATCGAGCCTCCGGCGGCAGCCGCAGGCTCACCAGACGCCATCGACCGCCGCATCCGCTCCCAGACTCTCGCGCACGAGCTCGTCTACGAGAGTGGTTCCTTCGACCGGCTCGATCTAGCGCGATACTTCCGCGCGCTGCCCGATGTGGTGCTCTACACAATGTCGCGGCGCGGGCGCCTGGTGGTTGAGCTCGAGGACTGTGTCCTCGGCCTCAACACGGCCCTGCCGCTGGTAACCGCGGCAAGCGAGTGTATCGCGTCCCTCTGGCCCACACCCGACGAGCACCTTCGGACCATCGCGATCTCCCTCGAGCCCGAAGGTGCATGTGCTGGAGAGGGGGAGGCCGGCGACACGGCGGACGCCGCCCTGATCCTCCGCTATGACAGTGTGGGAAGCGGGGCGGCAGCGGGCGACGAGGCGGAGGTCGCCCGCGAGAACTCCCCTGCCCGCATCATCATCGAGAGCCTCCTCTCCCAGGTGGACGGCAGGCTGATTACTGAAAGCGGAATCTGCCGCCTTACCTTCCGCGAAGAGCCTGCCCGCTGAGGTCCGCGTCGACACGGTCCGGGAACTCGGGTTAGACTCCGCGCATGCTACGCGAACACACGGGAGACAGCCGGTGAAGGTTGTCAACAAATCCAGAGCCCGGGCGGAGGCCCAGGCAGCGGCGATCCTGCGGGAACGCATAGCCGAGCGCGCGGACCGCGCCGGGCGTGCCACCATGGGAGTGCCGGGAGGCCGATCGGTTGCGGGAGTACTCGAAACGCTGGCCGGATCCGATGCGCCATTTGATGCAGTCGACCTCTTCTTCGTGGACGAACGCTGCGTGCCGCTCGAAAGCGAAGAGAGCAACTTCGGCGTCGTGCGCGACGCCCTCCTCGACCCGCTGGCCGGGCGCAAGGCGGCGCCGCCGTCCGATCGCATTCATCCCTTCATCTGCGCGGAGGATGAAGCGGATCTGGGCGTCGGTGCATACGAAGAGGAGTTTCGCCGCGCGGCGACTCACCTCGACATCGCGCTTCTCGGCGTCGGCGAAGACGGGCATATCGCATCCCTTTTTCCCGGGAGCCCGGTGCTCACCGAGAGCTCGCGGCTCTTCGTGCCCGTCGAGGGCGCCCCGAAGCCGCCTCCGCGGCGCATGAGCGCCTCGCCTGCCCTTCTGACGGCACCCGAGACGATGGTGGTGCTACTGTTTTTCGGAGAGGGGAAAAGGAACGCGCTGAAGGCGTTCGTATCGAAGGACGGGAGCCCGACGGAGTGTCCGGCACGCCTCGTAAAGGACATGCCGGACCTCTGGGTCTTCACCGATATCGGGACCTGAGCGGCCCCGGCGCCCGGGGAGCGCGGCCGGCACCTCCGGGAGCGCGGCCGGCGTCCCGGGTAACGCGCGCCGCTATGCAATCGTCACGTCGGAGTCGAGATAGACGTCCTGAATGGCGTTGAGCAACCCGACGCCGTCTTTCATCGGACGCTGGAACGCCTTGCGACCGGAGATCAGTCCCATGCCGCCGGCACGCTTGTTGATGACGGCCGTTCGCACTGCGGTCTTCAGATCGTCCTTTCCCTTCGATGCGCCGCCTG
>JAAAOH010000156.1 GCA_009908925.1 Spirochaetota bacterium
CTCCGCTCGGAGATCGGCCGCGGTCGCGGGCAGGGAAACGTCCACCTTTATCGGCTCACCGCCGAGTACATCGGTCAACGGTCCGAACGCGGCTATCTGCACCACGGTGCTCATGCGACACCTCTCATACCGTGGCGCCCGGTCCTGCCCCTGCACCCGGTCATACCGTCGCCTCCTCGCCGAGGGCAACGCGGCGGGTACGCATATCCCGGGCATCAACGAGGAGCAGCGTCTCGGAAAGCGGCGTCCCCTCGGGGGTTTCACACCATCTGAGGAACTCACCCACCTGATAGGCGGCGGCAATCGCGACGATATGGGGCAGGATGGGCTTCCGCGGCGTCGGATTCGAGGCAAAGTCGGGGCCGAAGGCCCGCGCGTAGCCGCCGTTCCCGGGGAGAAAGGTCGTCACCTGGCCGTACCAGCTCTCCACTCCCGCGTGGAAGATCGGGCAGGACAGGCTCTGCCGAATCCGATCGAGACCGCCGCGCGCGGCGAAGGAGTCGAGGCAGTCGAAGATGACCGGTGCCGTTTCGGCGAGGCTGCTCGCCTGGAAAAACCGCTCGAAATCGAGGGCCGCCGCTACGGCGGTCAGGTCGAGCTCGGGGTTTATCTCCTCGAGCCGCGCGCGGGCGGCGGCTACCTTGGAAATGCCGAGATCGCCCTGCCCGTAGAGGATCTGTCGATTAAGATCCGGCGCATCCACCTCAGCGGGGTCCCACAACTCCATGCGCAGCGGGCCGAGCCGGGCAAGGTGCATCGCGACATTCGCGCCGAGTCCGCCCACCCCGGCGACCAGCACCGGAGTCGAGGTAAGCCGTTCCCAGGCGCGATCACTGAGCAGCGGGCGATGTCTGTCGTAGCGCGTCACCGGTGTTCCCCCGGTGAATTCCTTATCAGCGCGGCCAGGTTTCGTCAATGTCTCGAAAGACCGCGGCGGCGTCGCGTCCCTCGGTCCATTCGGTCATACCGCGCCAGAAGGAGCCCGCGCCAACCTCCGGCGGCATCATATCCGAGGCGTCGAAGCGGATCGTGTCCGCGTCGGCAAGCATCATGGCGTACCCACGCGAGAACTCATCGGGATACCAGTCGAGGTCGGTGCTCCTATGCGGCGAGACCATTGAGCCGCTCTCCACCCATCCGCGGGTCGAGATCCCCTGCGTGAGATAGCGCATGATCGCCCGGGTCTGCGGGGTATCGGTCACCGCCGCTGCGATGTCACCGCCGATGAGCACGGGACTTCCATGCGCCTCGTCGATGGGCGGAAGATAGAAGTAGCGCATGTGCTCAAAGGCCTCCACGTCGGGCGGCACGAAGTTGGAAATGAACTGCCCCTGGCGATGGAGCCAGGCTTCGGGCGGATTTTCGACCAGCGGGAGGGCCCCGTCCCCGAAGGGTGTTCTCAGAATGCCGTCGGTACCGCCAAGCACGTAATCATCGTTGAACCAGATCTCACCCATGATATCGGCCGCTCGGCGGACCTCCGACGAGTCGAACGGCAGATCGCCCTCCACCCAGCGGTCATAGGTCTCCGGCTCCACGGTGCGAAGCATGATATCTTCCATCCAGTCGGTGGCAACCCACCCGGTGGCATACCCGCTCTCGAGGGCTATGGACCAGGGCGTGTTGCCGTCGGCAACCATCGCCTCGGAGAGGGCTATGAGCTCCTCCCACGTGCGCGGGACCTCATACCCGGCCTCCTGGAACTCCGGATACGGATACCACACGAGGCTCTTCACCGCAGCGCGATACCACGCACCCGCCATGATGCCGTCGTATTCGGCCGACGCAAGCCAGCTCTCGTCATAGTGCTCCTCGAAGTAGCCGCGGCCGAACCACTCTTCGAGGTTCTGTACGTGACCGCGCTCCACCATCTCATAGAGAAACGAGGGCTGCGGGATGAGCACCACATCCGGCGGGGCGCCCTCCTCGATGCGGTTCAGCACCTCCATGTGGAGGTCGCCGGGGGCATCATAGAGAACGTCAATCCCGGTCTGCTCGATGAACGGGACCATGCTCATATCGAAACTCTCCGCATCCGCGTCCACCAGCGCACCGAGTATCCGCACGGAACGCCCCGAGAGATCGGCGCCGTCGGTCCACGGATTCGAGGTCGGCCGGGTCCCACTCTCGGTCTCCCCGCGGGCGCCATCCGCGCGGGACGCGGTCACGTCCCCGGCAGCCCCGTCCCCGGCGAAAGCAGCCCCCCCTCCGGACCCACCGGCGGCGGCCCCGTCATCCGCACCGAAGACCATGCGCTGTGTGGCGGTGTACTTACCAACTGCGAGCAGGGTCAGCGTCTCGACATCCGTGCACTCCACCGACACGAAATCGCTCGACACCGTTCCCTTCACGAGCACGTCCGCGGAAAGAAATCCGCCGATACGCTGGGCTTTCTCCGAATCGGAGAGCTCCGACAGGCTGAACTTCAGCTCGCCAAGTGCCTGATTCAGCATGTCCCGATTTATGATCCGGATATCGCGGTCCGGTGCGTTCAGAAACTCGATCGTGAGGTCGGCCGTCAGGGCATCGTTCGCCGCATGCAGGCTGCCGTTCCCGCTTTCGTAGAAACCGAGTATCAGCACGGACGCCTCGTCGGGAATACCCGAAACGACCTGTTGCGCGAGATTCCGGGCGACTTCCTCGGTACTCGTCCCCTCGGAAACCTGGGAGCCGGCACATCCGGCCAGAAGGACCGGCACGGCAATAAGAAGAATAATCGCAGCTCTCATGTAGGCACACCTCGTTCCCAATAGTAGCCGGGCACCGGTGAGCGCGCAAGCAGAAAAAGACGGGCCCACCGCGGTCGCTTGACACGGCATAAAATGGTCATATAATGACCATATGGAGACTATTTCTGTATCTGAGCTCAAAGCGCACCTGAGCGGCGAGCTGCGGAAGGTCAAGTCCGGCGCGCGGATCGTTGTGCTCGAGCACAAACGTCCTGTGGCCGTCCTCGCGCCCTACGAAGAAGAAACTCTGATCGCCAGAGAGGCGGCGGAACCATACGAGTACCGGGATCTCAATTCCCTGACCGATGTGGATCCTGCGACATTGCTGGAGGCCGAGCGGGAGGATCGATGGTAGCGTACCTGGACTCCTCGGTTATCCTTCGCCATATCCTCCTCGGCGAAGAGTCAATCCGACATGCCCTTGTCTGTGAGTGGGTCGTGACGAGCGAGCTCACCGAAATCGAATGCCGCCGCGTACTGCACCGATACCGGATGAACGGCCACCTCGACGACGACGGCTTCGTGGCCGCCGCGGACCGTCTCGAGCTGGTTCTGGGGGGAGTCTCGGTTCTCGCGTTATCAAGTGCCGTCAAGACCCGGGCTATGGGTGCCTTCCCTGTCATCGTAAAGACGCTCGACGCCCTGCACCTGGCCACTGCCGCCGTGTTCGCAGAGTCCTACCGGGAACACTCCCTTCTCCTCTTCAGCCACGACACATCGATGAATCGCTGCGCCGTCGCGCTCGGGTATTCGGCGCCGCTCGCAACACGCACCTCCCAATAGTTTGATTTTTCAGATTTTTCCTATTATTCCGCCTCATACGCAGGAGGTGCGCCGTGAGTCACTACGATATCGAAGGAATTGCCACCGTCGACTCCCGGGGTCAGATCGTGCTGCCCAAGACGGTACGAGATGCGCTCGGGGCCGTCTGCAGCACAGGCTACAGATCCTCCTCCCGCTGCTCGAGAAGAAAGGAGCGCAGAAGACGCTCTGAACGCATCACGTGCAGGATAAAGACGGCATCTTCCTCGGCTCGATAGAAGATCCTGCAGGGCGGGACTACTACTTCACGGTACGGCGTCGCGGGCAGCTCCTCCGGTCGTCTGCCGGAGTACGGATAGCGCTTGAGGCGTTTGACCGCTGAGAAGACCTTGCGAACGTAACGAGATGCAGCAGGCCGATTGTCCAGTGCTATGTACTCGGCAATCTCCTCCAGGTCGAGCAGGGCCGGTTGCGACCAGATCAGTCGAGCCACTTGCTCATCTTTTCCTTCGCTTCTTCCTCTGAATAAGTCCGTTCCTCGAGCACTGCGCGCTCTCCACGAACGATTGCTTCCAAGACTCGCAGTTTGTTCTGCATGAACTCGAAGGAGTCGACATCCACGAGATACGCTGACGGCTTTCCATGTTCGGTGATCAGCACTGATTCACCGGAATCGCGCATGTCGGACAGGATGCGCGTCGCCTGTCGCTTGAGATTCGTGACGAGCTCGGTTTTCATATCATAGTGATACTTTAGTGCTACATTTTCGTCAAGCGG
>JAAAOH010000107.1 GCA_009908925.1 Spirochaetota bacterium
GATCTCGCCCCGCGGCGATACGGAGATCACTCGCGAAGACCTCGAGCATGTACACAGCAAGGAATACGTCGCGCGGCTCTACTCGGAGGGGGTGGAGCTGGAGATCCAGCGAACCTACGAGCTCATCGACTCGGAGGGCAAGTATCATCGCTACGACCCCGATCGTGCCGAGCGCCCCCTCGACGAGCTCTTCGAGTTTGCCCTCGAGACCGTGAGTGGTAGCTACGAGTGCTGCCGACATGCCATGGAACACTCGAGTTGCTTCTACCTCGGAGGCGGGATGCACCACGGCAAGCGGGAAACCGGGGACGGTTTCTGCCTCATTAACGATGTGGTGCTTGCCGCCCGGAAAATCCAGACGGACGGTCTCGGGAGGCGTATCTGGATCATCGATCTCGATGTCCATAAAGGCGACGGCACCGCCGAGCTCACCGCCGGTGACGACTCGATACGCACCCTGAGCGTGCACATGGCGCGCGGCTGGCCTCTCGACCGTCGCGAGCGCCTGCCGGACGGCTCACTCCACCCCTCCCACGTTCCGAGCGACATCGACGTCCCCATCGCCGAAGGCGGCGAGGACGCCTACGTCCCCTTCCTCGAAGAGGCCCTCAATCAGCTCGATCAGCTCGATAACTTCGATGCACCCGATCTGGCGATCGTGCTCTACGGCGCCGATCCCTACGAACATGACGAGTTGCCCTCCTCCGGCGGGATAAAGCTCACCCTGTCACAGATGGCCGACCGCGATGAGCTTGTCTACCGATTCCTCGCCGATCGAGGCATCCCGCGCGCCTATCTGAAGTCGGGCGGCTACGGCATCCGGGCAGCGGATCCGATCACCCGGTTCCTGCGCTGGTATCTTCTCGAAGAAGATGGCGAATGAGTGCCGGCCGGCGTGCCGACAGCGTGCTTGTGCGGCGTTGCCGGCACGGATACAATACCTCCATATCGACCCGCCGGCGCGTGCCCTCAGGGCGGACGCCGACAGGAGCGTGAGTGCCCACTCGAACCGTTGAACAATACGTAAAAACACTCTACCTGCTCGAACACCTCAAGCCGGGCAACGTGGTTCAGATGAAAACGCTTTCGGAGACGATGGAAGTTACGCCGGGATCGGCGACCGCGATGGTGAAACATCTCCACGAGGTGGGCCTGATAACCTACTACCCCAGAAAGGGCGCGGAGCTCACAGAGGCCGGCCGCCGTCTCGCCCTTCGTATGATCCGGCGACACCGCCTGATAGAGACCTTCCTCGAGCGAGTGCTCGGATATGACTGGAGCGAGGTCCACCTCGAGGCGGAGGAGCTCGAGCACGCAGTGTCGGAAACCTTCATCGAGCGCGTCGACACACTGCTCGAGTCGCCCAGGATAGACCCGCATGGAGACCCTATTCCGCGCGCCGACGGCACCATCGACGCTCCTCATTTCCTTCCGTTATCCGAAGTCCCCCACGGTGCCGAGTTCGAAGTCGCCCGGATCGGATCGGACGACGGCGATTTCCTGACCCTGATGAAGGACCGGGGCATCGTGCCCGGCGCCCGCTTCGTTCTCACCGAGAAGAATGAAACCGCCGGCATCATATCCGTCCGGGCAGAAGAGACCGGTGTCTCGTTTACGCTCGGATACGACCTCGGACAGAAGATCCTCGTGCGATAGAGGTGCCATCCGGTGCTGCTCCGCAGGACTGCTCACTTCATATGCCTCATGATTATCGTTGCCGGCGCGGCGACGCATGCCGAGGAGGCGAGCCTGACAGACCCGATTGCGGGCTTCAACGGGATGTTTCTCCCGGGCACCTGGGTTCCGGTGCACACCGTCCTGGTCTCGCCCGAGGCCGCGTTTCGCGGTGATCTCGTCATCACGGTAACCGAAACCGGGACAACCCGCTACCGGGTCATCCGCCGCATCGAGATGGATTCCGCCGGCAGCCTCCCCGTCGAGATCGTGATCCCCACCCCGGCCTCGGAGTTCGAGGTGGACGCCTCCCTGCGGCCGCACGAGGGGCGGGTGCAGAATGCGACATGGGCGCTCTCGGCACCGGCCCGCTCCGGCAGGATCGTTCTCGTCGTCGGGCGCCCGGGGGCACTCGACCTCCTCGAACGCATCCGCGGCACGATGGCCGACAATGCAAGCGTTATCTACGCGGGCCCGAATGAGCTCCCTGCCGACCCGCTCGGTTACGACACCGTTGACACGGTCGTACTCTACGACTCGCGCCTCGCGAGACTCTCCGCCGAGACGGTTGCGGCCCTCGATGTGTGGGTGAGACGCGGGGGCCGGGTGATAACAGTCGGCGGCGCGCATCTCTCGCCGGCGGACGGGACAGTGATTCGCCCGCTGCTGCCGGGGCGCGTGGGAGATCTTACACGGGGCATGCCGTCGGAGTGGAACGCGCTCTTCCCCCTCGGCATCATCGGCAGGAGCACGAACATTCTCTACTCGCGCTTTCATTCCGATGAGCGTGCTCAGACGGTTCCGCGCCGCGGCGTACCCATCATCACCTATGAGGATCGCGGCAAGGGCAGCCTCGCCTTCGTAGCGACCAGTGTGGCCACGCTCGGCCGGATCGCAATGCCGGGCAGCGGCATCTGGCGCGAAGCATTCCCGCCCCTGTCGCCCGTCGGTCGCGTCCGCGTCCCCACGATGATCAGGCGGAGCGCCCGCGATAGCGTCATCGGGGAGGCGATCATCTCCGACGGGCCACGGCTCTTTCCGGGTCGTGGCACAGTGGCGTTGATCGGACTGCTGTACATCGTTCTTGTTTCCGTCCTCGCACGACGGCTTTCCCGCAGCCACCTGCCCGCGCGCGCCGCGGTGCTGCGCCCGGCGTCGCTGGCACTGGCTGTTTCGGCACTGTTGTTGCTTGGGGCGGCACGCGGCAGCTGGACGAGACCGGCGACGATCGCCGAAGGCGAGCTCTTCCGGGGGTCGGCTCTGAGCCATGGCAGCGAGCCCACCCCCGGTATCGTCGAGAAAGACCTGATTGCCGCGTCGCGGACGGGAGCAGGGCTGGAAATCGGCCTTCCGGCCGCGCTGCAGCCCGTACCCCTCGCAGGCAGGACGGTTTCCGTGCGTCAGGAGGCATCTGAAACCAGGCTCCTCACCTCGCTTGCCCGCGGGGAACAGAATTACCACTTTCTGCAGACGACGCTCTCTCTTGACGTCACCGCAGGTCTCGCCCTCTCTTCGCGAGGGGTGAACCTCTCCCTGCGCAACGCCTCGGTCCGTCATCTCTCCGACGCGGCGCTGCTGTGGAACGGCAGACTCTTCGCGCTCGGCGACATCGGGCGAGGGACCACCTTCCGCACGAACCTCGCCACAGAGATCTCCTACCGAAGCTTGCAGCGGTCACGGGGCGTCAGGCGGGCGCGTATGCTCCGCAGGTTCAGTGACGTGGGGTCGGGCATCGGTCCCGTCCTTATCGCATTCATCGACGAGCCGCTCGTGCCGGTCTCGGTGCCGAGTACCTACGGCCGCAGCGCCGTCACGGTTGCCATGTTCTCCCTTCAGCACCCCCTGCTGAGCGGCATCCGGGGGAGCAGGTAAGACATGCGCACCGCACGGGCTCTCTTGAGGATGAGCGTCGCGAACTTCGCGCATGACCGGCGCTATCGCCGCGCGCAGAGTGCATATCTGTTCCTGCTGCTGCTGCTCATCGTGGCTCTGTGGCCGACCGCCGCGGGAGCCGGCGCGGAATCCTCCATCGAGCTTGTTCTGTTTCTCGCCTCCTGGCTGATCCCGATCGCGTTCCCGGTCATGCAGTTGAGACTGGGATTCGGCCTCGTCGACATGCTGGGAGCGGAGCCGCGGGACCGGCTACCGCTTCCGGCTTCAGGTTGGCAGGCCGCCGCGATCATCACCGCGGAAGCGTTCCACTGCATCGCGCTGTGGGCCCTGCAGTCACCGCTGGTGGTGGCTGCAGTGACCGCGGCAGGCTTCACCGCGACGGAGGGCGCGGCATACCTTCTTCGGCTTCTGGTACTCGGCCTCTGCGGCCGCGCAGGCGGGGTGATCGCTCGCGTGGCCACGAAAGCGCGCAGTGGAACGGGTCAGCCCGTCGGGGAAGCCAGAAGATACTCGCGAAGATCCTCAACACTCTCGAGATAGACGTCGCACAGTGTCCGCATCTGCTCAACGATCGAAATCACTTCGTGGCCCCAGCCTGCTCCGGCCACCGCGACCCCCGTCGCCCGCGCCATGGTAACCCCGGGTTTGAGATCGTCGACGACCAGCGCCTCATGGGCGCCAACGCCGA
>JAAAOH010000269.1 GCA_009908925.1 Spirochaetota bacterium
GATTTCTACCAGCGACTCTACGCGGCAAGCCACAACCGGGTCATAGAGCTCCTCGCGCAGCCCCTCTACCGTCTGCTCAGCCTCAAGAGCTGGGAATCCGGGGAGGAGCCGGCGGAAGCCTCGGTCGAGCGCGAACGCGCGGTCTTCAGATCCGTCCTTGACGCGATGCGCACGCGGGATCCTGAACACGCGGCCGCCGAGACGGTTCGATCCTTCGATCTATACACCGAGAGCGCGCGCGAGGCGATGCGGAGAACCCCAATCGGAGACCACGCCGTGCTTCCTGAGGGCCTGCCGTGGCCCGGCGAGCGGCACGGCGGCTGACGCCGGCCCCCGGCGCGGGCGCCGGCTCCCGACCCGTCATTTCCCGCCGTCGCCCCTGCGGTCGGGGGAACACCGATTCAGTCGCGGAAGGTGTCGAGCAGGAACTCCTTGAGCGCGCCCGGGGTGTTGTCCATCGGCATGGCCTTCTTCTCGAGGTCGAGCACGCGCTCGAGTCGCTCCGGAATGTCGGGGCGCATGCCGGTGGCTTCTTCCACCACCTCGCCGAACTTGGCCGGGTGGGCGGTTCCCAGGGTGATGACCGTGCCCACCGTCGGATAGCGATTTGCGATAAAGCGCTGGGCCGCGCGAACGCCCGCGGCCGTGTGTGGGTCGACGAAGACGTTCTCGGTCACCCGGAAGTGGGCGATCGTCTCGAGTGTCTCCTCGTCGCTCACGACTTCACCCCAGATCATTGCGGCCATGGCATCGACATCGTCGGAGAAAATGGTTTTCAGTCGCTCGAAGTTACTGGGATCACCCACGTCCATGGCATTAGAGAGCGTGCGAATGGAGCTGCGCGGGGAGTAAGTGCCGGTTTCGAGGTACTCGGGCACGACGTCGTTCGCATTGGTGGCGGCGATGAAGCCGGTCACCGGCAGTCCCCACTTCCAGGCAAGCACGCCCGCGGTGAGATTTCCGAAATTGCCGCTCGGCACGCAGAAGAAGAGCTCCCCGGGCACGTCCGCCTTGAGCCGGCTGAACGCGTAAACATAGTAGAAAGCCTGAGGTATGAGCCGGCCGAGGTTGATCGAGTTCGCGGAGGTCAATCGCAGCGTCTCCGAGAGCTCGGGATCGAGGAAGGCCTGCTTGACCATACGCTGGCAATCGTCGAAGGAACCCTTCACCTCGAGGGCATGAATGTTATCGCCGAGTGTGGTGAGTTGCTTCTCCTGCAGCGGGCTGACGCGTCCCGAGGGGTACAGAACCACCACGTCAATGTTACTCCTGCCGTAGAACGCATGGGCAACGGCGCTCCCGGTATCACCGGAGGTTGCCGTGAGAATCACCGCCCGACCATCTTCACCGGCAAGAAACTCCTCCATGACCGAGGCAAGATAGGAGGCTCCGTAGTCCTTGAACGCGCACGAGGGCCCGTGATAGAGCTCGAGCAGGTAGATCTCATCGGTGAGCCGGCTCAGCTCCGGCCGGAAAGGGAATGCCCGGGTGATGACCCGATCGATCTGCTGCGCCGAGAGCTCGTCCGCAAAGAGGGCCGAAGTGATAGTGCGCGCGACCTCGGTGAAGGTGGTTTCCGGTGTCATGCTCAGAAATTCGCTGCGCAGATCGAGGTCCGACGCCGGGTGGAACAGGCCACCATCGGGCGCAAGGCCGCGGAATACTGCCTCGCGAAAGGAGACGAGACGCTTCGTGTCACGAGTGCTATAGAATTGCATGGACTTCCTTCCCGGGATCAGCGGTGGCCTTTAGCGGGCGACCGTGTCCTCATTATGTAAAATTCGTATGTGATCGTGCAAGGCGCCGTCGGTCTCTGTAGCGAAAACGACGGAAGCCGGGTATCATGAGGCAGATGGCGCCTCGTCCGCACTACGTGCTACTGGTTTCCATCATCGCGTTCACACTGGCGGCATGTGCTTCCACGCCGCCGGAATCCTCACGTCCGCAGCCGCGGATGGGAGTCGCCGCGACCCCGCCCGACCCGCCGCAGGACGAGCCGGATGCCTCGGAAGCCACCCCGACCGCGGAGGGTCGGCCGGAGAGCACACCAGGACCGGGAGGCCTCGTGGCCGCTGCGGTGGAGCTGTCACCGGCCGGCACCCGGCCCATCCGCGAAAACGGCGGTCACCTTGCCGTTACGGTCGACCTCGACGCCAACGGGCGCACCGACGTATGCCTGCTCACCGTCGCCGGAGAGAGCGACGAGGCCCCCCCGAGTTTCGCCGAGCTCTCGGCGCCGGAGCGCCTCTCCCGGGAGACTACCGTCGTCTCCGAGTTCTTCTTCGAGGTTTATCTCAACCGTTCCGATGGCCTCGTCCTCTTCGAAACGCGGCGAATCGGCCGCTTCCCCGTCGTCGAGGAGCTGTCCACCCTCGAGCTCAACGCGAACGAAAACCTGCCACGCGCGGTATCGGCACACTTCCAGGATCAGATCGGCCGCAAGGAGGTATGGCTCGTCGTCGGCCGCCAGGGCTTCTCGGAGTTCGTCCTCGAGCGGACGCCGGTCATCGAGTCCTCTATCGTGGATATCGATGAGAACGGCATCAGCGATGTGCTCAAGGCACAAACCGCCTTCGAAGAGGGCCGCGGCTACGAGACCTTTCTGACGTGGTACCGCTGGAATGGCCGCAGCTACGCACCGCACGCGACGGCGAACATCGTACGAAGTCTCAACGACTTTCTCCGCAGCCTCGAAGAACATCTCGCCGCGGGCCGATATACGCGCTTCCTCGAACAGGCGGTACCGGATGGCGAGATGCCCGCCTCCGGGCCGACGGACGGAGCCCTCCATCGAAAGATCGCTGACCTGTTTGCGCCGGATGTCGAGTCCCCCGATGCCGTGGCACGTCCCGATCCCCCCCGGACCGACGAGGCACCCGAAATCGTCGCCGAAGACGAGGAAATCGAATCCCCGAAGCCCCTCGATGAGATCCTCGCCGAGTTCGAAGTTGCCGGCGTCGCGTTCCCCGACTTCCTCGAGAATCCGTTCCCGTCACCCGGCGAGCGCACGACCACCGTCGCGCCACTGCGGGTTGATGTCCGTGGCGGCGGCACCTTCTACTACCGTACACTCATCGTGATGTACAGCAACCCGTTCGAAGACCGCCAGTTCCGCCTCCACCCGCCCCGGTAGTCCCGTGCCGGCAACCACCGTGGCGGTAGCCGCCGTGCCGGCTGCGCCGGTTGTGTTGACAGCACTGTCGCTTTTCGACAAGGTTGGCTCATGTTCAAATACGTGGTGGAGGGCGGCTATCCCATCCGCGGAACCGTGCGTGCGAGCGGAAACAAGAATGCCGCGCTCCCCTGTATAGCCGCTACCCTGCTCACTGACGAGCCCGTGCTCCTCAGCAACGTGCCCGATATCGAGGATGTCCAGGTGATGCTGAGGATCCTCGGTCGCCTCGGCTCTACCGTTGAACGCCGCGAACACGGCGAGTTTCAGATCACCACCAGCGACATAACCACCAGCGCGCTACCCGTTGACGAAGCGAAACGCGTACGGGCGTCCATCCTGCTCGCCGGACCCATGCTGGCCCGGACAGGGAAAGTGGTCCTTCCGCCCCCCGGCGGCGACGTTATCGGCCGGCGGCGGCTCGACACCCATTTCATCGCCCTCTCGGCCCTCGGCGCACGCGTAGAGTCCGACGGGGTGTTCACGCTCTCCTCCAACAAGCTGCTCGGAACCGAGATCTTTCTTGATGAGGCCTCGGTTACTGCAACGGAGAACGCCATCATGGCCGCCGTTCTCGCCGACGGAGAGACCGTCATCGAGAACGCGGCATCGGAGCCTCATATTCAGGATCTGTGCAACATGCTCAACGCCATGGGGGCACAGATCGGCGGCATTCGCTCGAATATCCTGCGCATCGAGGGCGTCACGCGGCTCCACGGAACCGAGTTTGCGATAGGCGCGGATTACATGGAGGTCGGCTCGTTCATCGGCCTCGCGGCGGTGACACGGGGCGAAGTGGTCGTCGAGAACGCGGCACCCGAGCACCTGAAAATGACGCGCATCGCCTTCGGTAAGCTCGGCATTCACTGGGAACGTGACGGATCGAGTATTCGAGTCCCCGGCGGTCAGGCCCTTCGGGTGGTGCCGGACATGGGCGGCATGATCCCCAAGATCGACGACGCTCCATGGCCCGGCTTCCCGCCCGACCTGGTGAGCATCACCCTCGTGGTGGCAACGCAGGTCGAGGGAACCATCCTCATTCACGAGAAGATGTTCGAATCGCGG
>JAAAOH010000093.1 GCA_009908925.1 Spirochaetota bacterium
GGTCATGGCGGCCACCTCCTGGTGCTGCATTGTACACCGACCGCAGTTGCGAACGCTATCTCAGGACGCGCCTTCGATCTCGGAGAAGCAGGGGGGATCGGGTAGCAGCTGATCGAACATGCTCGCGTTTGCATCGAGTTTCTGCATCGAGTCGACGTCGACGTAGCTCGGAACGACGAGCCCGAGCTGGGCACCGTAGTAGTTCGGCCCCATGTTCACCACTTCATGAGAGAACTCACCCTGGGGTCCGTAGAACATCTGATGGGGCGCGCGCAGCCGGGCGCAGAGAATGGCGTCGGTGTCGTGGGTCTCGGGCGCCCGGTCTACTGTTACAGCATCACGAGAGACCCCTTCCCGCCGCCGGCCTGGGCATGTGATCCGGCCCGGGGTGGCGGGCTCTTCATCGACATGCAGCTCCACGACTATGATGCGACCCGGTTCCTGCTCGGCTCCGAGCCTGTTCGGATTCACGCCGAGGAAACTGCGCTCGTTGTGGATGGAGGTGATGTCGACCGCTTTGCAGACAACGTGACCACGAGCCTCCGCTTCGCCGGGGGCGAGCTTGCCCTGCTGCACGCCTCCATGCACGCTGCATACGGCTACGACGTGTATACCGAGGTCTACGGTGAGAGCGGCAGCATCCGGATCGGCGGACCCGAGAAAAGCCGCCTGCAGGTCGCCACCGGGCGCACCGGTCTGTGCCGGCCCCAGACCTATCTCGGCGATGAGGGGCTCCCGCATTTCATTCGCCGGTTCGAGCGGTCTTACGTCGGTGAGCTCGCCGCGTTTTGTGCGGCCGTGCTCGACGGTGGGGCCTCGCCGGTTACAGCGGATGACGGGGTGGCGGCGTTTCGGGTCGCGGCGACGGCGATCGAGAGTGCGGGATCGGGCCGGGCGCTCGATATCTGAGTGCCGCACACGGCTTTGGTCTTGACCGCTTTGTAAACGTTTGCTAAAATGAGACCTGCTGTGGACAAGAAGACCATCAAGGATATCGCCGAAATTGCAAACGTTTCCTATGCGACGGTCTCCCGCGCCCTGAACGACAAGTACGGGGTAAAGGAGGGCACGAAGCGGCGCGTCCTCGAGATCGCAAATCAGCTGCAGTATAGTCCCAACGCCATCGCGCGCGGACTCAAGAGCAACCGCACGTATACCATCGGCCTCGTAATCCCGGATATCTCCAACCCGTTCTTTCCGGAAGTTGCGCGCGGGGTCGAAGAGGGCGCAAGCGAGCAGGGCTACAGCGTCCTGCTGTGCAATACGAACTGGAACGTCAGCCGCGAAGAGCAGTACCTCAACCTTCTCGCCGAGCGCCGCGTGGACGGAATCATCATCTCCCCCATGAGCGCATCTTCTCAGAGTCTGTGGCAGGATGAGGTGGTCGGCGACGTGCCGGTGGTGTTCCTCGCGAACGCGCCGATGGGTACCTCGCGCCCGTATGTCATCATCGACAACACCCGGGGCGGATATCTTGCGACATCCCACCTCCTGCTTCAGGGCTACGAGCGGGTTGCCTTCGTGGGCGCACAGGAGGGCTCGGTGACGGTGGATCAACGCTTCGAAGGCTACCGCGCTGCCATAGACGAGCGGGGCGCCCGTTTCGACGACTCGCTGGTATGCCTCGGAGATTTTCGCGAGCAGAGCGGCTACGAAGCCGCGCGCGACCTCATCTCCGGACGCAACTGCCCGGATGCGATTTTCGCCGAGAACGATCTCCTCGCGATCGGCGTCATACACGCCGTGCGGGAGCGCGGGCTTCGCGTGCCCGAGGATGTGGCGGTCGTGGGCTTTGATGATATTCCGCTTGCCGCATTCCCCGAGATCCACCTGACTACGATTGCTCAGCCGAAGGAAGAAATGGGTCGCCGAGCCGCGCGGCTTCTGAGCGACGCGGTCGACCGCGTCGAGGCCGGCCGCGGTCCGGCCTCCGCGCAGGTGATGCTCGAACCGGAGCTCGTGGTGCGGGGCACGAGCATGAGAAATACGGACGAATCCCGTCTACGCGCGGGTACAACACTCCCTGACTGATGGAGGATGAAGAACATGGCAGACAAGATGAAGGCCGTACGATTGTACGCCGACTGGGAGCCGAAACCGGAGTTCCGGCTCGGACCGAAGGACATAGACAAGCGACAGACATACCTCGGCAGTAAGGTGTGGCGGAACCCCCGGCTTGTCATCGAGGATGTGCCGGTGCCGAAGCCCGGCCCGGGCGAAGTAGTGCTCGAGGTGAAGCAGGTCGGCATCTGCGGGAGCGACGTCCACATGGCGCAGCCCGACGACGACGGCTACATCTGGTACCCCGGACTCACCGGGTTCCCGTGTACGCTCGGCCACGAGCTCTCCGGTGTGGTGGCCGACGTCGGACCGAACACGTTCAACAAGGCCACGATGAAGCCCTATGAAGGCGGCGAGTGGGTCTGTGTCGAGGAGATGGTCTGGTGCGGCGAGTGCAAACCCTGCGCTGACGGATTTCCCAACCACTGCGAGCGCCTCGACGAGATCGGTTTCAACATCGACGGTGGCTTCACGAAGTATGTGAAGGTTCCGGCCAAGCTTCTGTGGAGCCTCGATCCGCTGCGCGGGAAGTACTCCGACGAGGACGTCTTCCGTCTCGGAAGCATGGTCGAGCCCACCAGCGTCGCCTACAACGCGGTCATCGAGCGCGGCGGCGGCATTCGCCCCGGCGACAACGTGGTCATCCTTGGAAGTGGACCGGTCGGCATGGCGGCAATCGCCATCCTCAAGCGCGCCGGCGCGGCCAACGTCATCCTCTCGGAGCCCGAGCCCGCCCGCCGCGAGCTCGGCATGAAGATGGGCGCCGACCACACCATCGACCCTCTCAACGAGGATTTCGCGGCACGCGTGCTGGAAATCACCGAGGGTATGGGCGCCGCCCTCTATCTCGAGGCCACCGGCCTGCCGACGCAGGTCTTTCCCGGCATCGAGCAGGCCATCTGGGATGGCCGGGAGCTCAACGCGACCGTGGTCATCGTCGCCCGCGCCGATGCGAAGATCCCCCTCACCGGCGAGGTCTTCCAGGTGCGCCGCGCGAAGGTCGTGGGCTCGCAGGGCCACTCCGGCCACGGGACGTTCCCGCGGGTCATCCAGGCAATGGCCTCGGGAATGAATATGCTTCCCATGATGACGAAGGAGATCAGCCTCGAAGAGGTGCCGGACAACATCGTGTTGCTGCGTACCGATCGCAAGGAATGCAAGATAAGCTGCCGCGCGCCCGGTGCGGCCACCAAATAAGACAGGAGGCTACCACATGGTAAAGGGAGATATGAAGTTTCTCACCACCGACCACCCGATGATCACCTTCGAGGACACCGAGGTCGGCCGATTGAAGAAGAAGATATTCGACGCCCCGATGTCGGATATCGACAAGATCCTCGGCGAGTATGAGATTCCCTCCGAATCAGAGCTCGGTAAAGGCGGATGCTACATCCAGACCACCCCGCGGGCTCATCTCGTGGAAAAGCGCCGAAAGAACGACATCGTGCTCGTGGGCGTCGGCACCACCGAGAACCACGGCGACCACGCCAACAGCGGACTCGACAACTTCATGGTCTCGCAGATCATCGAAGGGGTGCGCCGCTACACCGCGAAGAAAGGCTACGAGGTGGCGCTTGCCCACAACCCGCTGAACTACGGCGGGCATCCCTACCATCACCTCGGCATGCCCGGCACCATCATGATCCCCCAGGAAGTCGTCACCGAGACGCTCATCCACGTGATGCTCGGCCTGTGGAACGACGGTTTCCGAAAGATCATCATCATCAACAACCACGGCCAGCTGTGGATGCTCGAGACCGCGCTGCAGGAGTTCTGCAAGCGCTTCCAGCTTCCCGGCATCTTCCGGGTCATGGACTGGCACCGCGCGGTCCGCGAGTTCTTCATCCCGGTCGAGCGCGAGGACGGCTTCGACACCACCTTCGTGCACGCCGACGAGTCGGAGACCGCGGTCGGCCAGCTGATGTTTCCGGATATGATCGACATGAAGTACGTCAAAGACGCCGAAGGCCCGTCCTTCCTGCCCGATGGCCACTTCGACAAGTCGGTCGATCCGTGGCGCCGCCCACACAAGTGGTCGGAAGGTGAGGGGCACTTTGCCATCGAGCGCAAGGGTACCCCCGAGGGCGTGGTCGGAAAGCCATCCGGTGCGACGCCGGAAAAAGCCAAGCGCCCGATCGCG
>JAAAOH010000203.1 GCA_009908925.1 Spirochaetota bacterium
CGGCTTTGCCGAGCAGATCGTCGTTCCCGAGCGAAACGCTCTTCGCCTGCCGGAGCTCGTGCCCTTCGAGCACGGGGCAGTGTTGATGTGCTCCGCCGCGACGGCGTTGCACGCGCTGCGCAAAGCCCGTTTTGCGGCGGGTGAGCGCGTCGCCGTGTTCGGCGTCGGGGGACTCGGCATGTCGGCGGTGCAGCTCGCGATCGCGCTCGGGGCGCTCGACGTATACGCCGTCGACCGTGACCCGACGAAGTTACGCACCGCCGAGTCATTCGGCGCTATTCCCGTCCTCGCCTCCGCCGAGGACCCGGTCCAGACGGTACGGTCGCACACCGACGGCCACGGCGTGGATGTTGCGCTCGAGCTCGTCGGCCACCCCGACACCGTCCGGGCGGCTTTGCTCTCTGTCGGTCCCACCGGACGCGCCGCGGTCGCCGGCATCGGTGACCTGCCGGTGAGCATCCACACCTACCGCGAGATCATCGGCACCGAGGCGGAGATCATCGGGGTCTCGGATCACACCAGAGCGGAGCTCGAGCTCCTCCTCGACCTCGTGGCCCGCGGCCGGCTCGAGCTCGCGGACGTCGTCACCGAGCAGATCCCCTTCGAGATCGCGGCACTCAACGAACGCCTCGACCGACTCGACGCCTACGCCGCACCGGTTCGCACGGTCATGACCCGCGCATCTCGAGATAGCCGATCTGATAGCCTTCCACGATAATGCGCACGAAGAGGTGCTCCCCGGAGAGGTGATATTCGTAGCGCGTGCGGCCTCCGACCTGCTCCGGTCGTCCCGGCACGTAGGTCCACTCCACATCGAAGCTCCCGTCCTCGAGGTCTCTGACACGCCCCGCGCCAATCTCCTCCCCCGCGTTGTTGTACTCCCGCCACACCCCGTCGGTCGTCGTGATGCGGCGCACGCGCTGCTGCTCCTCGATCTCGAAGTTGAGAGATAGGTCCGTGACGGTGAAATCCTCTTCGAGGACCTCGGGGCCGCCCCGGCTCGCCGGGGTCGACGGAGCGTCCGGCGCGGCTGCCTGCCGGTCCCCACGCCGATCGATCAGGGAGGCCGGGAGTGGCGACGTCGCGCTTGCGAGTATCTCCGCGGTCCCCGCATCGACCAGCCTCGTCGAGAGGTGAGAGCTCGATCCCGTTGCCCTCACTGAGCCGATGAGCACCGCATTCGCTCCGACGAGCTCTCCGAGCTCCGCGGCAGATGCCTCTGATATCATTCCGCTGAGGGCGAGCCGGCTCTCGGCGAGCACGTCGTTGAGATTCTGTCGTTCGTAAATGGCGACGTTCGCGGGGCGCAGGCGCAGCAGCGAGGAGATCATCTCGTCCTGCAGGATATAGCCGAGCTCGGCGTCCTCACCGGCGCCGGACTGCTCGAGCGGCAGAACCGCAACGCGGTAGCCGCGGCTCGTCGACAACGCGCCGAGTGTCTCGCGGGCGTGATAGTCGGTGGCCTCCCGCAGGCTGCCGTAGGCACCGCCGTTCGCACCGGTCGCATCGGGCACGCTTGCGCATCCGAGACTGAGGCTGAGTGCACAGGCGATCATCATCCATCTCATGGTCCGGATTCCTCCCTGCAGGTCACGATGACGTATTGTGGCTATGATTATTGCCAACTCGGCGCAGATTGCAATCGATAAACGCCGGGGACCGGCCGCGCCGCGGAGGCGGGACGGCCCCGGGCCGGTGCCCGGGGCGCCGGCCGCTTACTGTTTGTCGCTGCGTTTTCTGAACCGCCGGATCTCTTTGGCGATCTCCTTTTCCCAGCGCCGTTTACGCTCGCGGGCCTCGGCGGCCGTCGTTTCGGCCTCCGTCCTGAGAGCGAGGAAGCTCTCGTAGCGGCCCCGGTCGATCTCGCCGGATTCCACGGCGGCGCGCACCGCACAGCCCGGCTCCTCCTCGTGGCGGCAGTCGCGAAAGCGACACTGGTCTTCGAGCTCGACGATCTCGGGGAAGGCCGTACCTGCGCTGCCGTCCTCGCTGTAAAGGCCGACCTCGCGCAGCCCCGGGGTGTCGACGAGGAACGCACCGTCGTCGGTGACGTAAGCGCGACGCGTCGTCGTTTTGTGCATGCCCCGTCCATCTCCCCGGAGGTCACCTGTCTCCGCGGCGGTTCCGCAGAGGACATTCACCAGGGTCGACTTGCCTACGCCGGAGGAGCCGGCAAGCACCACTGTGTCGCCTGAGGCCCATCGACTGCGCAGCTCCGGGATGCCCTGCCCGGTTCTCGCCGAGATCGCTACTGCGTCCAGCCCGGAGATGGCCAAGCGGGCCTCGGCCGCGCGCGTTGCCGCATCATCGACCGTGTCGGCCTTGTTGA
Organism: Spirochaetota bacterium; assembly: GCA_009908925.1. GTDB lineage: Bacteria > Spirochaetota > Spirochaetia > DSM-27196 > PWMO01 > JAAAOH01. The sequence continues at coordinate 2,330 of JAAAOH010000203.1, forward strand.
CCGCGAGCACGACCGGCGCGTCGCAGCCGCTTGCAAGGGCCTCTACGTATCGCTCCACACGGCGAACCGAGAAGTCACCGCCGGGGTCGGTGACGATGACGAGAAGGTCGAGGTTGGCGACCAGCGGCTGCCGCCGGGAGCTTCCCGGCCGTTTGCGCGCGAACAGACTTCGGCGGGCCAGTACTCGTGTAATGGCCGCCTCACCGGGGCCGCCACCCGAGAGCGATACGAAGTCGCCCGTGACCGGCGCCGGCTGTGCGCCGAGCTCCGCCAGATAACGAAGCTGCCCGGTCTCGAAGGCCGGGCGCTCGCCCTCCCGTGTCGCTACCAGATACCGAGTGCCGAAGGCGGCAATGATCCGCCCCGGAACCGCGTGGGGTTCGGAGCTTGCGTCGAACTGCTCTTGCCATATCGCATCCCACCCGGATGCGCTCCATACGTTGTTTGTCACTGTACCGATCTCCAATCATACCTCGCCCGGGTGACGGGACCGTGAGCACGGAACTCGGTCCCGGTTCTCGCTGTGAGAAGGGTTGTGGCGGGAGTGAACGGAGAGCTGAGGAAGCGCCTGGGGGCGTCCGGCGGCGTCGTTGAGTGGACGTCGCGGCCTATGCTCCGGGGTACCCGCCTGCTGCGAGCACAAGATCCGGATGGTGAGTTGTCGTCATAGGATTCTGCCTCCTCCTGCCGACGATTCGGTAATTGGTATCATACGCTGCGCCACGGTCATTGTCAAAGGCGGGGGGTTGGATTACACTTTCTGCCCACAGCCGGCGTGGCGAAATTGGTAGACGCAGCAGACTCAAAATCTGCCGAGGTTCACACCTTGTGGGAGTTCGAGTCTCCCCGCCGGCATGACAGCGACCACCGAGCTTCAGAGGAATCTGGTGAAGCCAGAGAGGTGACCGCAGCCACACAGATTGAGTACACAGCGCGGCTACGACGTAAACTCCCGAAAGACGTATTGGACGACACCATCGCTATCCACCTGCATATCGACCCGCTGGCCGTCGGTCAATCGTTCGAGGAGCTCCTCGGCCTCCGTGGGGGCAATGCCAAGCTCTGAGACCACGTCAGAGACGGTCAAGACGCCATCGTAACGCTTCGCAAGGCGGAAGACCTCGGGGGCTGAAGCTCCTGCCGCTCCCGGAATGCTGCGATCCGCGCGACCGAGTGTGTTCCCCCGCCGCGAACCATCAAAGGCCCCCAGTGTGCGAAGCAGAACGTAGACTCCTCCGCCCAACAGTATCAGCCAGAACAAACCGAAAAACGGGAAGCCCATTCCAAAGCCGCCCATACCCCATCCGTGCATCATGATGTTAACTCCTCACGATCTGCAGATCGTGCATCGCGTATCAGTATTGTGGTTTCTTCACCGCGAGCTTCATCGAGATGAAGGGCAACAGAAGCAGTTGGACAAGCGGCGACAGACCGACGTTTGCCACGGGCAAGATCGGCATGAGAGCCGAATACGCCCATCGGCCCGTACCGATCGCGTGGATTTCTATTCCCACCGCAATTGCGGCGCCGCTCATCAAGAGGACCGTGATATTGCCGAGGTGCAACGGTCTGAACCAATCGGATTGATTATACACCGCAGCGCCAATCGCCCAGATAGTCAGCACAATCACCCCATCCCCAATGCTCGCTCGGAAACAAAGCCACCAGCTGGAAAGCGCGTCAAAGGGCATGTCCTCGTAGAGCGGCATTTGCGCCATTTCCCAGACAAAGTTGATCGCTACCGAGACTGCGAAGAGCGTAAGCAAGTTGCGTACCGTGGATACGACGTTGGACGTCTGATTCAATCCATCTGCCCTCGGACGCGACTTGTGAATATACCCCATGGGGG
>JAAAOH010000306.1 GCA_009908925.1 Spirochaetota bacterium
CGGGATCAGATCGACCTGGGCCTCCGGCTTGAGCCGCCGCCTAAACTGCATCGCGCTCCCCCTTCAGCAGGAAGACCATCTCGGTAACGCGGTTCTCCAGCTGAATGATGCGATGGTTCACCTTGCTCACGAGCGCGTTGTAGAAGATGATCGCCGGGATCGCCACGATCAGCCCGGCCGCCGTGGTAACGAGAGCTTCGGATATACCCTGCGCGAGCAGCGCGGGGTTCCCGCCTGCGGCCGCGAAGTCGCCGAGGACGCCGAATGCGCGAATGTTGCCGGTAACGGTGCCGAGCAATCCGAGCAGCGGGGAAATGTGCGCGATGGTTCCGAGGAAGGAGAGGTAGCGCTCCATCCGCGGAATCTCGAGGTTCGCGGCGTCGGTGATGGCGGCCTTGATGGTCTCCTGAGAGTGATCGCGTTTCTCTATGCCCACTTTCATGAGGTTCGCCACCGGGCTGGGGTTGTTCTCGCAGATGCTCAGCGCCTCGTCATAGTGGCCCTTCTCGAGGGTGGAGCGAAGCCGCTGGATGATCGTCTCCTCGTCTCCGCGGATACGACGGAAAAACAGTAGCCGCTCGACGATGATCACCACCGCGATGACGGAAAGAACCAGAATCAGTACGAGGATCAGTCCTCCTCGGTCCAACAGGGTCAGCATAGGTACAGCTCCTTATATCAGAGAGAAACTCGTGTCTTGATGACGACCCGGAAACCGGGCTCGACGAAGGGGAAATCCTCGGTTGCCTCGCCGCCGTAACGGGCTCGCCCGTCCGGCATCAGGGGCGAGAGCACGTCGAGGACATCAGTCGATATACGAACGGCCTCGCTTACATCGATGTAGGCCGAGAGGTCCAGCTGGGGCATTTCCACATCGTCATAGAGCTCCGCGCGCAGGTCGCCCCGCGCGCCAAGGGTTTCATCGGCATTTCGAATGTCCACCGCCAGCCGGCCGGCATGAAGCGGATCGATCTCCGCCCGGTCGAGGAGAAACGACTGCCACCCGGCCTCGATGCCCACCGGCGCGAAATCCCATCTCATGCTCGCCTCCGGCGTCACCGAGAGGCGATCCTCCAGGGTGTAGCCCGTCTCGCCGGCGGCGGGAACGTAGCCGAGAAGATCCGGCACATCGTGCTTCCAGGCCGCACGCCCGCTCACCTCCGCGCTCAGCGGGGCATCCGGGACATCTATGAGAAGCCCGGCAGTGGCGTACCACTCCTCGTACCATCCCGGGACATCGCCGTCATCCGCGATTGTGGCGAAGGTCGGCGTCTCCTGCCAGCGCTCGCTGAAGCGCACCGGAGCAGCTTCCATGCCGCCGCCGAGGCTCAGGGTGAGCGCCTCCGCCGGCGTCGCGCTCAGGCGCAGCGAGAAGGGAACGTAGACGTAGTCCTCGAAGGGCCACAACACGCCGACCTCCGCGCCGGCGGAGACCTGCCGTCCGAGCAGGAGATCCGCGCCGAGGGAAAGGCCGAGCCCCTGGGCGAGGCCGTCCTCATCGTCGTCGAGGTACCGCAGCAGATACTGCGCATCCGCGTAGAAGGTTCCCGGTGCCGTTTCCACGCCCACGCGCGCCCCCGGATTCACGAAGCTCTCCGCGCCCGCCGGCGCCTGTGACTCGTCGGTGACCGTGCGCAGCCGCTCCGCGTAGCCTCCCTCGATCCGGGGTGAGAAACGGTAGCGATCGCCGAAGGGCGTATCGAGCTCCACCTTCGCATCGAGAAAGCGAGATTTCGTCGAGAAGAAGGTGGGCTGCCCCTGCAGGCCGCGCTCCTGCTCGATGAATCCTCCCTCGAAGCGGGTCGTCGTGCGCTCGCCGCCCTCGATCCACCCCGAGAGCTCCTCCGTTCTATCGAAATAGCCCGTTCCCGGCTCCTCGAAGTTGTATCCGTCGCGTCCGTCGTGGGAAAACTGCAACCGGAATCGTGGCCGGTCTCCGAGTCGGTAGAGCGAGAGCGAACCGAGGATCTGGTTCATCGATCCGAGGCCGAGCACCGCGTCGCTGTAGAGGGACACACCAGGACCCGCACCGGTTGCCACAGCCTCACCCTCGTCGAGCCCCGGAACCTCGAAGGCCGCCGGGGAAATGGCGAGCTCGCTCTCGGTCGGGAGCGGTATACCGACCTCTCCGAGTCGGGCCTCGGCTGTCTCGGGAAGCTCGGCCTGCACCCGCTCGAGCTCCGCCTCTTCCACCTGCAACAGTAGCTCGGGAAGCTTGATTTCGGTATCGTCCGGCGCCTCGGGGCCGGGCGTCGCCCCGCCGCGCTCGTCCTGGGCGGACAGCGGTAGAGAGGGGCCGAGAGTCAGGATGGCCGCAAACGCGGCGAATGTCGCATATACCGATACCGTTCGCATCGTCATCGCGCCTCCTCGACGAGCCGGCGTGCCTGCGCGGCCCATTCGGACTGGGGGAAGCTCGACTCGAGTCTGTCGAGGATGCTCCGTGCCTCGGCCACGCGATCGGCAAGTACGCTTGCCTCGGTAGCACGATAGAGCGCCTCGGCGGCGCGGTTATTGTCCGACGGATCGGCGCCCGCCGCATTCAGGAATGCCTCCCGGGCCTCCCGTGGCCGTGACTGGCGCAGGTGGTACTCGCCGAGCAGCATGTAGGCTTCTGCGGCAGCAGCGGGGTCCTCATCTTCCTTGGCCGCGGTCGCCCTCAGGAGGGGAACGATGAGATTTTCGCGGTCGACCCCGGAGCTGCCCTCGCGGATGGAAAGTCGCGCAGCGTCGAGGATGGCCCGCCGACCGGCTGCGGTCTGCGACCGGTCGTTCTGCTCGATGCGAACCCAGAGCCGTGCCTCGCGCTCTGAAAGACCACCGATACGCAGCAGAAGCTCGTCGATACGGTCAGCTGCTCCGACCGCCTCCGCCTGCCGGGGGTAGGTCGCCACGAGCCGACTATAGAGGTTGAGCGCACGCCGGTAGTCACCGCGCTCGCTGTAGACCTCGGCGGCCCGCTGCATCGCGTCGGCGCGGAAGGCGCTCTCGCGGTGTTCCTCGACCAGTGTCTCCCACAGAAGCAGAGCACCGGAGACTTCACCGATCTCGTACGCGCTCACACCGCCCCAGTAGAGGGCCGATGCGATGAGAGAACCGTCGGGATAGTTCGCCCGGTACTCGAAGAACGCCTGACGTGCCGCTGCGAACCGTTCGTCCTGGAAGAGAACCTCGGCGCGACGATACATTCCTTCTTCGGCGAGCGGACTCTCCGGATATCGCTCGAAGAGCACCCGGTACCGCTCCACCGCCTCGTCCGCGCGTCCACGTCGCTCGAGACCCTCGGCATACTCGAAGAGGGCGTCGTCGGCGAGCTCCGAGCGCGGGGCGTCGGCAAAGATGTTTCTGAATTGCGCGTCGGCCTCCGCGTAGGCACCCACAGCCTTCAGACTCCGGCCGAGGAGGAGGGTCGCCTCGCTGCGGACCTCGTCACTCCCGGCGAGGGAGACCGCGCGGCGCAGGAATCCGGCGGCCGCATCCTGCGCACCGCGGTTGAAGGCGCTCCATCCGGCGAGATAGGCAGCGCGCGGGGCAAACTCGTGGGCATCATCGTAGGTAAGGAGCCCGGAGAAGTAGCCCTCCGCATCCTCGTAACGGGAGAGGCGGTAGTTTGCCCATCCCTGATAGTACAGGGCGTACGGGTGCATGACGAGAAGATTTCCTCCGTCCTCGGCGAACGCCTCGTAGGCGGCCGGCTCTCCCGGCAGCTCGCCGAGAGCGGAGAGCGCCGCCCCGTACTCTTTGAGGGCGACGTGAGACAGCCCCTCGACGTACCGCAGTTGAACGTAGCTTCCCGGCTCTTCGCGCTCGAGGGAGTCCGCCTCCGCGAGGAGCTCGTCCGTCTGCCGCACCGCCTCGTCATAGCGCCCCTGCTCGAAGAGCAACTTGGCCAGTTCCAGCCGGGCATCGACGTCCTGCGGCGCCACTGCAAGATATTCGCGCAGACTCTGCACCGCGGCATCGCGTTCACCCAGGCGTCTGTGCAGCAGCGAGCGGAGCCACAGCAGCTCTCGCTCGTAATCTCCGGCGCGTCCGGAGGCCAGGGTATCGCGTGCCTGAGCAAGCGCCTCCTCGTTTCGGGCGAGGCGATAGAGCGCGAACGCTCGCAGGTACTCCCCTTCGCCGCGGTAGTTGCTCCCCGGATACTGTGCAAGGAACTCATCGAAGGTCTCGACCGCTGCCTGCGGCTCACCGCTTTCGAGCTCGAGGTTACCTTCGCGCAGCAGAACACGGTCGCCGTAGTCCCCGAGACCCCGATCACGGGCCTCACGGAGAACCCGTAGCGCGTCATCGTTGCGGTTCTCCTCGGCGTAGATCTCCGCAAGATAGAGAGGGACGGTGTCGGGAACGACCACCTCTTCGAGCTCCCATGCCCGGGAGAGGTAGAGCTCCGCATCACGGACCTGGCCGGCGCGATAGCTTTCGGTACCGACCTGCGTCCAGAGCTCGGCGAGAACGTCCGTGCGTCCGGAAAGTGACTGTTCGGCAGTGCGCACCACCTCGCGGGCGGTCTCCGATCTTCCGAGTCGCTGGGAAAGCTCGTAGGCGCGGCGGAACGCCGTGGCCGAAACCGCCGGCCCCTCATCGGTGAGGTCGAGGAAGATTTCGAGAGCCTCTTCCTCGCGGCCGACCGCGCGCAACGCTTCCGCGCCGTAGAGGCGCGCGTTTCTGCGCCACTGCTCGTCGACGAGCTCGGGGTCCACCTCGTCGAACAGCGCGACCGCCTCGGAGTAGGCCTCGTCGCGAATGTAGAGGGATAGCAGAAGCGAGAGTGAGTAGGGCTCGCTCTCGGGGAGGTCGATCTCGGAGAACAGCGTTTCGAGGCTCGATACCGCCTCCTCCTGTCGATCGGAGGCCAGCATGGTCAGCGCGTGAAAAAGCCACGCCTGACGGCGCAGGGTTTCCCGGGCGCTGTCGTCGAGAAATCGCTCGAGCTCTCGCTCGGCCTCCGGATACTCACCGAGGCGATAGAGCGCGACACCCTTCCAGAACGGAACAAGAGACAGGAAGCGTGTGGATCGATACCGGGCTTCGACACGCCGCAGTAGACTCAGTGCAGTTTCGTAGCGTTCGAGGCGATACATGACGACCGCCCGTCTGAACTGCGCGTCAGGTACATACTCCGAAAACGGATAATCCCGGACCAGAGCTTCGTATCTCTGGAGCGCGACCTCATAGTCGCCGCTTTGAAATCTGGATTCCGCCTGCTGGAAGACCTCACGGGCAGTCTCCTGAGCAAACGCGGCCACCGCAACGGTCATGCAGAAGCCCACGAGGAGAGACCGCTTCATACGGCACAAAAATACCTCAGGGTGGGCAATTATTCAATTACGGGAGGTGTAAACGTGTCATCTGCCCGCGCGCGGACAAGATGCACGTAGGATCCGGGGTAGCGCTCGGCCAGAGAATCGAGGCCTGTTTCGACGTTTCGCTCGAGAACGGTCACCCGGAACCGACCATTCTCGTCGAAGTACGGGAAGAACACGGCCACGTGAACGTGCTGCCTGAGCACCGGATCACTGCCGAACTCCTGGTTGACCGAGCCGATGTAGAAGTGGCCCGGCTCGTCGATCGCGAGCATGTAGAGGATGCGCCGCATATCATCCACGGGGTAGCCGACGTCCTCGACATAGCGGGCGTAGCGCACTTCGCGGACATCGGCGTCCTCCGGCCCGAATTCTCGGCTGGGGTGCTCGAGCTCGAGGAGGGAAACAGCCAGGTTCCGTGACCAGTCGAGGCCGAAGTAGGGATCCCGCTCGTCCTCACGGCGGGCGCTCCACCGATGGCCACGGTAGTCGAGATGTTTCTCCTTCAAACGCTCTATGGACAGATATTCACCGCTGCGCGGCTTTGCGATTCCGTCGGAGATCCACTTTGCGAACCCCGAGCAGTTGAACCCCGGCTGCCCTTCCTGCAGTACGAGACTCTCGATGAACACGAGCTCACCGTCCTCGTTCATGGCCCCGTCCTCGGCGTCGGGGAGCGAGGAGATGCCTTCGCGCGCGCGCTCCACCATGATCCGGACGGCGGAATAGCGCTCTGTTTCGACTTCGGGAACCACCAGCGACCAGTCGACGATGGCCTCCGTCATATCCATGAGTCGGGAAACCGGCGAGAAGAGCAATTGCTCGAAGGGCGCCGCGATTACTATATCGTTATAGAGGAGATCTCCGGCGACGAACACGTCCATGCGGGTTCGCGCTCCGCTTGGAAAGAGGCGAACGAAGAAGCCGGGGTCGGTCTGCAGGAATATCTTGGCCTGGGTGAAAGAACCGTCGGAGAGACTACGCTTTATCACGTAGCTGCCGGCGCCGTATACCGGGAAGCCGTCGCCGGCGCGAACATGCGGTATCTCATTGAGAAAGAGGAGATAGAAGGAGCCGTTCTGGGTGCGCACCTCGTATTTTACGCGGGTATCCGAGACGCCGTGGCGGAACACCTGCTCGCGCTCGCCGGAGAGGACCTCGTCGGTGGGCGCAAGCACCTGAGGCCGCAGGTATCGGCGTACGTCGGAGTTTTCCGGGATTCGCGGCGCCGGGGCTCCCTCGAACGACAGCGCCGAAACGGGCGTCGCCCACAGGATCGAGGCGGCGAGGAAAACGAGAATGAGTCTGTTTCGCACGCATGCGCCCATCACTACACCTCAGCATTCGCGATCAGGATCGCTCACGCACCTTTCGTGAGCAGGCGTCCCAGTCGGCGGGAGACCGGAGAGACGCGACCTCGGTCCGGGCGTCGATCTCGAAGATCAGCCCGATGTCCGCAGCCTCGAGAAGCTGTTGGATCTCGAAGCGTCCGCGCGTCGCCGCAGTGTCTAGTATATCGTCTTCTCCGTCGGATCTCCTTACCTCCCCCGGTATAACCCGCGGCACAACCGTGTGCATCCCGGTCGAGAGTAGGGCTTCCCCCGTCGGCGCCGCGGTCCCGGACGTCGCCGCGCTCCCGGCGGTGCCGTCGGTCTCGACGGTGCCTGGAATACGCGCAGCCTTCACCGACACCCCGGCCCCGGCATCGAGGTGCCGCGATATGAACTCGAGGTCGGGAACCCGAGGCAGGGCGTTCGTGACGGGAAGGATCAGCGTGAGCCAGAACGTCTCGGACGGCTTGGGCGGTTCGGTTGAATCCCCGACGCCGGCGGTATCCTCGGCGTGGCGGGCCGCGGTTCGCAGCGCGGAGAGAAGCGGCAGCTCATAGGCAGGCTGCAACCCGTTCGCGGCCGCGAGCGCACTGCCCCCGGCCGCGAGATACGGAAGCCGCGGCTCCGCGTAGACCCGGATGCGGCCGGGGGAGAGTCCGTAGAACCTGCGCCGTGCCACATGCCCCCGCACAGCGTCAACAACCGGCTCGGCCGCACCGACGAACCACAGGGGCTCGTGCCCGAACTCCCGCGCGAGCGCGGAGAGCCGCCCGCCGATGCGGTCGAGCACCGTTTCCCCGCCCCGCCCGAGAAGCGGCAGCAGGCCGGGATACAGTTCGACAGTGTGGCCGAGGGCCGGCGCAGGAGTCACCACGAGCAGGGGTGCCCGCCGCAGCAGGTCGCGGGCGGCGGCGAAACCGTCTGCGGCCCCGGTTTCGGCCGTCGTGTGCCGTGTGGCGCGGATTATCCCGCCGTCCGCGGCAGATTCATGCCCCGAGTCCTCTTCGGGCGCCGCCTGCGAACCTCGCAGCGCCTCCTCCACCATCTTCCGCACCTCCGCGGCCACCCCTTCCGCCGGGAACCTTGCTGCGTGTGCAGTTCTCCGCATTTCGGCGGCGTCGGCGCCGCCGGTTGTGCCGGCGCCACCGGCGGTCGCGCCACCGGTGGTCGCGCCGCCGGAACCGGCCGGTCTCGCGGTGGCCTCATCCAGGCGCTCACCGAGACGCTGTGCACCGAGAGATACCCGAAAAAGATCGCCCCGCAGGGAGTCGAGCGCCGCCTTCCGGTTCTGCCCGCCGCCCTGCACTTCCTCCACGAGCTTTCGCGAGGCGCCCTCAACCGACATGCCACGGGTGTATACGAGATATTTCAGCCGAAATAGAAGTTGGACGTCTCTGAGGGTGTACATCCGCCGGCCGGAGCGGTCCTTCGCGGGGCTCAGAAGCTCCACGTGGCGTTCCCAGTATCGCAGCACGTGGGCCCGGACCCCGAGTGCGTTACAGACCTGACCGATCAGGAAGCGACTCATGCCGATCCGCTGCCGCGCGACTCCCTCAGGTCCAGACGGACCGGCACATCGGTGAAGCCGAACTCCTCACGGATGCGATTCACGATGTACCCCTGGTAGGAGCCGGGGAAGCCCCGGGCCCTGCTCACGAACAGCACGAATACCACAGGGTGCGCGCTGACCTGAGTGATGTAGTGCAACTTCGCTCTCTTGCCGCGGACATACGGCGGCGGGGTCAGCTCCGTCCACGACGCAAGTGCCCGGTTGAGCTCGCCGGTGCCGATACGCTTCTGGAGCTGCGCGTATGCACGGTAGGTGGTATCAAGGAGCTTGTTGAAACCGGACTTCTCGGTAGCCGACACCGGCACGATGGGAGCGAAAGAGAGAATGGGGAAAACGAAGCGGATACGGTCGCTCACCGCGTTTAGAGCGTTCGTGATGCCCTCCATGAGGTCCCACTTGTTCAGAACGAGCAGCAGCCCGCGGCCCCGTTCGACGATGAGGCGCGCAATCTTCTTGTCCTGCTCCGAGAGCCCCTTCTCTGCATCGACGAGCAGTAGCACGATGTCCGCTTCCGCAATGGAGCCGATGGCCCGATTGACCGAGTAGTACTCGACGTTCTCGGTGACGCTCTGCTTTCGCCTGATTCCGGCTGTGTCGAGAAGCTCGTACACCACGCCCCGATACTCGAACGTACCCTCCACCACGTCACGGGTGGTCCCGGGGATCTCCGATACCAGGGAGGTATCCGAGCCGGTAAGCGCGTTGACCAGGGTCGACTTGCCGGTGTTCGGCTGGCCGAGCACCGCAACCCGAATGTGTCGCTGCTCCTCGGCGGCTTCGGGACCGGGGCCGCCCAGGGCGTCGACCTCGCTCGCAGCCTCGCTCCCGGCCTCGGCTTCCTCCTGGTCCTCGAGCCGCCGCAGGACGACCTCGATGAGTGCATCGACGTTTCGTCCGTGCTCGGCGGAGACCGGAACGACATCCGCGAAACCGTATCGGTAAAAGTTCCACGCCTCGTGTTCGCGGGCCTCGTTGTCGACCTTGTTCACGGCAAGCACGACACGGTCCCGCACCGGGGCGAGCTGCTCCATGTAGCTCTCGTCCTCGGGCGCCACCATGGTGACGTCCATCACCAGTACGATGACGTCGGCGATGAAGGCGGCCTCGAGGCTGCGCTGTGCAACGATGGGGTCGAAGCGCTCGCTGCTCTCGGTGTACCCGCCGGTATCGAGCAGCCGCACGCGGCGCCCCTCCACCGTCCAGTCGGCCTCCACGGCATCCCGGGTGACACCCGGCGTGGGGTCGGTGATGGCCCTGCGTTTGCGTATGAGTCGGTTGAAGAGTGTGGACTTGCCCACGTTGGGTCGCCCGACGACGGCGACGGTGGGATCAGTAGACCGAGACGTCAAATCGACGCTCCATGAGGTTCTGCACGTAACGATCGACCTCATCGTAGGACTTCATGTCCATGACCGTTCCAACGATTTCCTGTGCCTCGGCCATCGAGGTGGAACGAATGATACGCTTGACCTCCGGCACCACAGACGCACTCATACTGAACTCGTCCAGTCCGAGACCGAGCAGCACGATCGTGGCCAGCGGGTCACCGGCCATCTCGCCGCACATGCCCACCGAAATGCCCGAACCGTGGGCACTCTCGATGACCATTCGCAGAAGCCGGAGCACACCCGGGTGGAACGGCTCGTAGAGATAGGCGATCCGCTCGTTTCCGCGGTCGACGGCCACCGTGTACTGAATGAGATCGTTCGTACCGATGGAAAAGAAGTCGGCTCGCCGTGCCAGGATATCTGCGGTCATAGCGGCGGAGGGTACCTCGATCATGAGACCGACAGGCACGCTCTCGTCGAAGGGCACATCCTTGTCCCGCAGATCCGCTTTGACCTCCTCGAGGACCTCGAGGGCCTGATTCAGCTCCTCGACTCCCGAGATCATCGGAAACATGATGCGAAGCTGACCGTGCACCGACGCCCGCAGAAGGGCTCGGAGCTGCTGCTTGAAGAGATCCGGACGCGCGAGGCAGAAGCGGATGGCCCGCCATCCGAGGATGGGGTTTCTCTCGGCGAAACCGCCGAGCTCAGGCACGACTTTGTCACCCCCCACGTCGAGAGTTCGGATCGTTACCGGCTTGTTATCGATCGCCTTGAGAACGTGAGAGTATGCCTCGTATTGCTCCTCCTCACTGGGCAGGCCCTGTGGCCTGAGAAAGAGGAACTCCGAGCGGTAGAGACCGATGCCGTCGGTGCCGTGAGTGAGCACCGCGTCGACCTCCTCGGGCACCTCGATGTTCGCCATGAGCTGGATGAGCTTGCCGTCGCCGGTTTCGGCGGGAAGCTCATTGAGGTCCATAAGCTGGATTTCGTGACGACGCCACTCCTGCTGCACGCGCAGATACTCGTTGTACGTCTCTTCGTCAGGGTCGACGACGACGCGGCCGCGATTTCCGTCCACGATAACGGTCTGACCGTACCCGACCTCCTGGCTGATGGACGACAACCCGAGCACCGCGGGGATCTCGAAGGAGCGGGCGAGGATAGCCGTGTGTGAGGTCTTGCCGCCCGCGTCGGTGACGATGCCCTGAATGGCGCGCTTGTTCATCGCAACCGCGTCGCTCGGAAGGAGATCATGAGCGACGAGGATGACGTCGGTCTCGATGTCGGCAAGGGAGATGCGCTCGCGATGCATGAGATGGTTGAGCACCCGCTTGGATACGTCGCGGATGTCTGCGGTGCGCTCGCGCAGATAGTCGTCTTCGGTGGAACCGAGGCGATCGATGAGCTCCTGTATCGCCTTGTAGAGGATCCACTCAACATTCATCTGCTCTTCGTTCAGCCGCTGTTCCACGTTGGAGTGGAACTCCGGATCTTCGAGCATCAGAAGATGAGAATCGAGGAAGCCCGCGTTCTTCTTGCCCTTCTCGGTCTCCGCGGCCTGCTCGCGCAGGGCTTCGAGCTCTTCGCCGGCACGCCGGACCGCGGTCCGGAAACGCTCGAGCTCGCTTGCGAGGTCCTCGAAGGCTACTTCGTACTTGGGCACGCGCGGGTTGTCTTCGAGGTACACAAAGGCCGGTCCGATAGCGATACCGGGCGAGGCCGAGATACCGTGGAATTCCTGCATTGCGTCTCAACTATAGGGCGATTCACGAGACGGTGTCAAACATGTGAACACAGCGCGCTGGCCGCGGTGAGGCCGCATCGATATATTACGCACCCATGGGAGTTCCGCTCGTCTACTACCCGCTCTACACCACGCCCTTTCCCGAAGGACATCGATTCCCGATGCCAAAGTTCCGTATGATCTATGAGATTCTCGTCGAAGACGGCATCGCCGAGGAGGGGTCCGTGTTCCGGCCCGAGCCCGCCTCCCGCGAGCTTCTCTCGCTCGTGCATGAGTTCGGCTACATCGATGCATTCACCGCCGGAACCCTCGACCCGAAGGCGATGCGGCGCATCGGACTGCCGTGGAGCGAAGAGATCGTCGAGCGCACCCGGGCCGCGGTGGCGGGAACGCTACTCGCGGCGCGCCTGGCACTGAGCCACGGGATCGCCTGCAACACCGCCGGAGGAACCCATCACGCGCACCCCGACTTCGGGTCCGGATTCTGCATTTTCAATGATCTCGCCGTGGCGGCAAAGCGGCTGACGAGCGACGGCACCGTTGATCGGGTACTCATCGTCGACCTCGATGTCCACCAGGGTGACGGTACCGCCCGCGCATTCTCCGACGATCCGGCGGTTTTCACCTTTTCCATGCATTCGGGGAAGAACTTCCCGTTTCACAAACAGTCGAGCGACCTCGATGTGGAGCTCGACGACGGCCTCGACGATGAGGAGTATCTGCGGATACTTGCCGCGCATCTTCCCGACCTCCTCGAAGAGCTCCGCCCCGACATCGTGCTCTACGACGCCGGAGTCGACCCCCATGCGGCCGACCGCCTCGGCAGGCTCGAGATGACCGACCGGGGACTCGCCCGGCGCGATGCCTACGTACTCGACCATTGTCTGCGACGGGGCATACCGGTGGCCGGAGTGATCGGCGGCGGATACTCCGCGGACCATCGCGCACTCGCCCGGCGGCACACCACCATTCATCGGGCGGCGCACGATGCGTTCATGGCGCGCACTTGAGCGTAAACAGCGAGCCCGTTACGGACGATAATTAAAAACGATATGGCACGCTCTAAACGGAAGAAACGCGCATCGGTGGGCATTCTGTTCTGGATCGCCTTCGTGCTCTTCGTTGCGGTGGTCTTCCTCTACAACAAGCAGAACATCGAAAACGTGCTCGAGACGACCGGACTGGTGGAAGTGCTTTCCGACCGGGTCGGATTATCCGACGACGACGAGCCCGAAGTCACGCGGGAAGACGGCGACGGCGGACAGCCGGTGCCGGAGGACGAGCCGGAGCTCGAGCCGGTGGAGCCGCCCGTGGAGGAGACCCCGCCGCGAGAGCCCGAGTCGGAGTCGGAGTCGGAGCCGGAGCCCGAGCCCGAGCCGGCAGAGGAGCCGACCCCGGAACCGCGCGACGATCCCGAGGTCGCCGCGGAGCCCGAGGCACCTCCCCGAGAGCCCGAGGACCGGGAGGAACCCGAGGTGCAACCCCGCCGGCGCACATCACGCATCTACTACATCCGGGTGACCGAGGACGGCACGATTTATCCGCATCAGGTAGAACGGATGGTGAGCTACGTTGACAGCCCCATGACGCAGACCCTCAACGCTCTGCTCAAGGGCCCAACTACGGAGGAGCTGAACCTCGGCCTCCTCAACCTAATCCCCGAGAACACGCAGCTGATCTCAGCTGCGGTCGAAGACGGCGTGGCATACCTGAACTTCAACGAGTCCTTCCGCTTCAATCCCATGGGTGTGGAGGGGTTCGTGGCCCAGCTGCAGCAGATCATCTACTCGACCACGGAGTTCCCCACCGTAGATCGGGTGCAGATACTCATCGACGGAAAGCACGTGGACTATCTCGGCGGCGAGGGCATCTACATCGGAGATCCCATCGGCCGAAATACATTCGGCTGACGGGGGTATCAAGAAGCGTGTTGGTCGACAGCCTCCACCAGGGCCTCGGGTGACGGCCCCGCAGTCTCGCTGAAAAGCGCAAGGAACTCGTAGTTGCCGCGTCGTCCGCGGATCGGCGACTCGATGAGCCGGCGGGCATGCGCTCCTTCTGCTGCCAGGCGGTCGAGGGTGTCGGCAAGGATCCCGAGCGCATCCTCTCGGCGGCGCACAACTCCGTCGAAGGACGCCGGCGGGTCCTTCCACTCGAACTGTGGCTTCACCAGGGCAATGAACCAGTGCTCGGCGGTGAGCGCCAACAGGCTTGCCGACACCCCCGAGAGAGAGCGAAAGCTGAGGTCACATACCGCGGCATCGGCCGGCGGATCGAGGTGCCCCACCTCGGTGATGTTGGTGGATTCATGGACGATCACGCGTTCATCGCGGCGAAGGCTGTAGGCAAGCTGATTGAATCCGACGTCGACGGCGTGAACCCGTGTCGCTCCACGCTGCAGCAGGCAATCGGTGAACCCGCCGGTGCTCGCCCCCGCATCCAGAAACACCTTTCCCTCGACGCTGATTTCCCAGGTGGCAAGCGCGGCGCCGAGCTTCTCGCCGCCGCGGGAGACGAAGCCACGACCGGCGAGCACGATCTCCGCCGTCGGGGCGACGGGACGCTTCGGGTCCTTCACGCGCTCGCCGTCCACCATGACCTCGCCACAGAGCACACGTGCGAAGAGCTCGTCTTTCTTCTCGTCGGGGTAGGTTTGTTGCAGCAGCGACAGCAGGGGGCGCTTGGCCACGACGGCGCCTCTCTAAACGAGGGATTCCTCGCGAACCCGCTCGATGGAAAGAGCATGGCCGCTCTCGAGGTCGACCTCTATGAAGGCGCCATGGATGACGCCGGGGGTGTCCGCGGGGCTGTTTCGCAGCGGCAGCTGGGTCTTCATCCGCTCTACCGATATCCCGGGGTCGAAGCCGATAACGCTGTCCCGCGGCGCGCAGGCCCCGAGATCGGAGATATAGGCGGTCCCTTTCGGCAGTACGCGCTCGTCGGCGGTTTGCACGTGGGTGTGTGTGCACACAACGGCGGCAACCTGGCCGTCGATGTGCCACGCCAGCGCCTCTTTCTCATGTGGCGCCTCCGCGTGGAACTCGACCAATAGGAGATCGGTCCCGTCTTTCAGCTTTCGGATGACTTCCTTTCCCTTACGAAAGGGGCAGTCCGTTGTCGGCATGCGAACCCGCCCCTGCAGGTTGATGACACCAACACGAACTCCTTTCGCCTCGACCACGCAGGTGCCGTGGCCGGGGTTGCCGCCCGGATAATTTGCCGGACGCAGTATCCGCTCTTCGGAGTCGAGGTAGGAGTAGGCTTCCTTGCGTTGCCAGACGTGGTTGCCGGTGGTCAGAACGTGGAAGCCGCTTGCGAAGAGCTCGGAGGCGATTTCCTCGGTGACACCAAAGCCGTCAGCGGCGTTCTCGGCGTTTATGGTGATGAAGTCGGCGGAGTACTGTTTGACGAGTTTGGCAACACTCGTGAGAACAGCCCGATAGCCGGGCTGTCCCACGATGTCGCCGAGCATGAGTACCCGAAAACGCTTACCGGGCATACTCGATGATGCGGGTCTCGCGTATCATAGTCACCTTGATGCGTCCCGGATAGCGCAGCTGATTCTCGATCTCGCGCGCTATGCTCTTGGCCACGTCCTTGGCCTCGACGTCCGACACCTGTTCGTGGTCGACCATGATGCGGAGCTCGCGGCCGGCCTGTATGGCGTAGGCCTTTTCCACACCGTCGAACTGTTCCGCGATCTTCTCGAGGTTCTCCAGGCGCTTGATGTAATTATCCAGCGTCTCGCGGCGCGCGCCCGGGCGGGAGGCCGACAGGGCATCGGCAATCTGCACGATAACGGATTCCACGCAGCTGTGGGGAACATCACCGTGATGCGCCGCCACCGCGTTTATCACCCGATCGTCCTCACCAATGCGCTTGAGCAACTCCACCCCGAGCTCTATGTGGCTCGAGTCACCATCACTCTCTATTCCCTTGCCGACGTCGTGGAGGAGGCCGCCACGCTTGGCGATCTCCCGGTCGGCGTCGAGCTCCGCGGCAATCATGCCCGCGAATACCGACACTTCCTTGCTGTGCGCAAGGACGTTCTGACCGTAGCTCGTTCGGTATTGAAGTCGACCGAGTCCACGAATGGCTTCGGGCTTCATGTGATGGATACCGAGCTCGTAGAGGACCTTTTCGCCCTCCTCGTAGATGGACTGACTGATCTCACCGGTGACTTTCTGAACGACCTCTTCGATGCGCGTCGGGTGAATTCGACCGTCGGAGATAAGCCGCTCGAGCGAGCGTCGGGCGATCTCTTTTCGCACCGGGTCGAAGCAGGAGACAACAACCGCCTCGGGGGTATCGTCAATGATGACGTCAACCCCGGTCAGTGTCTCGAGGGTCCGGATGTTTCGGCCTTCGCGGCCGATTATCCTCCCCTTCATCTCGTCGTTGGGGAGACTCACCGACGTGACGGTAACCTCCGCGTTGATCTCGGAGGCCTTGCGCTGAATGGTCGAGACGAGAATCTCGCGCGCCTGTTTGTCGGCGGTGAGGTTCGCCTCCTGCTCAATCTTGTTTATCAGTCCCTGAGCCTCGTGGCGTGCCTCGTCCTCGAGGGACTGAACGATCATCTTCTTGGCGTCATCGGCGGTCAATCCCGATATGCGTTCGAGCTCTTCCCGCCACTGGGCCTCCTGTCGGCCCACATCCTCTTCTCGTTCTGCCAGTTTCCTCTCACGGTCGGTGAAGGCCTGCTGTTGTCTCTCGACCGCAGCATGCTTCTGTTCTAGGTTTTCTTCCTTTTGCAGTACCCGCTTCTCGAACTTCTGGAGTTCGTTCCTGCGCTCCCTGAGCTCTCTTTCCTGTTCGTTTCGCTCCTGGAGTAACTCGTCCTTCGTTTCAAGAATCAGTTCCTTCTTCTTTGCTTCCGCTTCTTTTATCGCGTCTTTCTTCAGGCGTTCGGCTTTCTGTTCTGAGGAAGAAAGCTGAAATCTGGCATATAGCCATCGAATCGTCCAACCTAGAATCAAACCCGCAAGAGGAAGGGCTATGATCAGCATAAGCTGCATACGCACCCTCCTGCGTCTGTATGATCCTTTAACCTAACCCAGTTAGAGCGTGGTGTCAATATGGAGTGTATATAGAACTATACAGATACTACCACTGGAGGTCGTCGAAGGTGAAACGGACGCTTCGCCTGTCGTCGACGCGGATTCCGGACTTGCGGTAGACGTCCCCGTCCTCGTCCTCGGCCCGAAGATCGACGGTCGCCGAGCCGGAAGGTAGGGGTATGGTTTGCGTCACGAGCTCGCCTGCTGCGACGGGCGAGTCCACGTCCACGTCGACCCACTCCCCGTCTCCCGCTGCGCGATAGGAGAGGCGGACCAATCGGTAGTTCGTGTCGTTGACCACGCGAAGCTCCCAGACCCCGGACGCTACCGTCTGCGCGCCGAAGTGCAGATCGTCGAGCGTGATACGGAGCGACCGGTTCTCGTCCGGATCAACATTCTGCTTCAGGTAGCGATCACCCTCTGAATCGACGGCAAGGAGGAAGCGATCAGCGCCGGTGGCGGCCACCGTCACCTCGCCGCCGGGGAACAGCGGAGATCCGGAGATGAGGTTCTCACCACGGGCGCCGTCCGGATCGGAGAAGAGATAGAGCTCCTGCATCCGGAAGTCGGTCTCATTTCGTATCCTTACCTCGACCGCCTGCGCATGGATAGCGCCCGCCGCGATGAGGTAGACTGCGAGTACGAGGAGATACCGTGACGTCTTCCGCATATGCATAATGTGGTCCCCGTCACATAATACACCACCTGAGCCTGGAGTACATGCATGAGTGACGCGAAATTCGAGAAGATAATAGAGCTTACCAACGACGCGGAGGCCCGGCTGCTGCACGCCCACCTCGAGGAGCGGAGCATCCCGCACGTGATCAGAAGCTATCACGACACCGCCTACGACGGGATCTTCCAGGTGCAGTTCGGCTGGGGCCACATCGAGGCGCCGGCGGAGTACAGGGAGGAGATTCTCCGCATCCACGAGGACCTCGCCGGGAGCTGAATCGGGCCGGGGCGGGGCCGCCGCCCCCAAGACGGCCGTCGCGCCCGGCACGCCCGGACGGCGTCGGCGCAGTTTCAGGACAGCGTTCGGCCGTCGCCACCGGGATCGCCGCTGTACTCACCTGTGTACTCATCGAAGACGTCGCGGTCCGACAGGGTTTCATCGGGCATGTCGAGGCGCCGGTCATGTCGCTCGTCGCGGCGCCTGAGCCGCAGT
This sequence comes from Spirochaetota bacterium, assembly GCA_009908925.1. Classification (GTDB taxonomy): domain Bacteria; phylum Spirochaetota; class Spirochaetia; order DSM-27196; family PWMO01; genus JAAAOH01. Next base: position 17,511 of record JAAAOH010000306.1, read on the forward strand.
GTGCGTCGCAAGCCACGTTGCAGAAAGGTGAGCATGTCTCGCAGCAGGATGTCGATGTCATCGTCCTCGATGTGGTAGATGAGCGTGTTGAATACCGATATCACCAGGCGAGTGGGATCATCGTAGAGACTGGTCCGAAAGACCCCCTTCCTGCTTCCCTCGAGGATGATATCCCGCAGCATGTCCTCCACCCGTCGTCGGAGTGATGTCGAACGGCCCTCCCGGGCGTCGAGCCCGGGATAGGCATACTTCGCATCACGCAGGAGAACACCGCGCAGGATGCGATTCTGGCGCACCCCGAGCGTCACGAAGCGATAGACCGCCTTGAGTTTGTTCATGGGCGAGCGAAGCCGTGATATGATCCGCTCGGCCTTGCGAATACCCTCGCGCTCGACGAGATCGAGGATGTGACCGTAGAAATCCTCTTTGCTCGAGAAGTGGTTGTAGAACGTGCCGACACTGAGCGACGCGCGCGCGGTGACCTGGCTGATCGAGACGTCCTTATAGCCGTCGCGGGCGAATAGCTGCATGCCGACGGAAAGAAGGAGTGCCCGCTTGTCTGCTTCCATTACTGCCTCCGGACACTCACCATAAACGAAATGAATATTCGGTTCAAATATTCACTACCGCATTGCCCCAAAATCCCTCCGTCGAAGCGAGCAAACCGGGATTTCGGTTAGAATTCGGTTTACAGCCCGATCGAAGTTGACAATGAGTGGGCCAAAACTATACTGCACGTGACATTAGCGGTGCGCAAGGCACCCGCGCATTTCGTCCGGGAGGGGTCATGTCGTCGCACATCAGAGCTACGGCCACCAAGCAACGAAAAACCGATTATCAGCTTCGGTGCCTTGCCACCGGACAGAGCGTTCAGGATAGAGCGCTTGCCGGCGAGGGCATGACCCTCACCTGTCCGGAGGCCCCCCAACCGTCGTTTCTGCGTACCGAGTACGCCAAACGTCGTCTCGATGTCGGCGCGCCGGCGGAGGGGTTGTACCGATTCGCGGACTGGCTGCCCGTACAACGTCGCCTCGCCGGCTCCTCGGCTCCGGTCACGTTCAAGAGTGCGGGCCTCGCCGAAGCCCTCGACATGAACGAGCTCTACATCACCTTCAGCGGCTACTGGCCCGAGCGGGACGCCCGGATGTATACGGGAACCTTCAAAGAATGCGAGGCCTACAGCGTTGCCGCGCGTGTGAGCGCTTCCTATCCGGACACGCTCGTCGTAGCCTCGGCCGGTAACACCGCGCGAGCCTTCATGCGCGTATGTTCGGAGAATCGGATTCCGCTCGTCATCGCAATTCCCGAGGAGAACCTCGACGCACTCTGGAGCGTGGGGCCAGTCGACCCCTGCGTCAAAGTGCTCGCCGCCGGCGGAAACGCCGATTACAGCGATGCGATTCGCCTTGCCGGCCTCGTCGCCGGAATGGAGGGCTTCGTCGCCGAGGGAGGCGCGAAGAACGTGGCACGGCGCGACGGCATGGCGACCACCGTCCTCTCGGCTGTGACGGAGATCGGCCGCGTCCCGGACGCCTACTTCCAGGCGGTCGGAAGCGGCACCGGCGCCATCGCCGCGTGGGAGGCGAACCTGAGGTTCATCGAGGACGGCCGTTTCGGCAGCCACAAGATGCGGCTGGTTCTCTCGCAGAACAGCCCCTTCCTGCTGCTGCATGACTCATGGCAACGCGGCAGCCGGGAACTCGTCGACATCGACGAATCGGTCGCGAAACAGCAGATCCATGACATCCGGGCAAAGGTTCTATCGAACCGAACCCCGCCCTACTCGGTGCACGGGGGGCTTTTCGACGCGCTCTCCGATTCCGACGGCACGATTCTCGCCGTCGACAACGCGGCAGCGGACCATGCACTCCACCTATTCCGGCGCACCGAGGGCATCGACGTTGCGCCCGCCGCCTCGGTCGCCGTCGCGAGCCTCATCGACGCCCGGCGGCGCGGCGAAGTCGGCCGGGATGATGTGGTAATGCTCAACATCACCGGCGGAGGATATGCACGGGTGTTCGCGGACTTCGACCTCGTGCATGCACAGGCACACGCAGTAATCGACAAGCGCCATTTCAGCGAATCGAAGATTCGTCGCGTGCTTGATCATCTCTTTCAGTCATAGGAGAAGGCATATGTCGCCACAGGACAGTTCCATACTCGAGACCACCACACACGTTGATCTCTTCGCCAAGTGCGACTCCGACGCCGGCTATTTCGGCGGTCAGCGCGTGGAAGACGATCACTACTACACGCGGCCCATCCTCCCGCCGCGACCCGGCACGGTCATGGACTTTCAGGGTGAGCCGAAGATCATGTGGTCGGTGAATAACTACCTCGGCCTTGCCGATCACCCCGATATCAAGCGGACCGCACTGCAGGCGGTGGAGGAGTTCGGGACCGGCGCCCCCATGGGGTCGCGCATGATGACCGGCAATACCGAGTACCACCGTGCCCTCGAGCGCCGTCTCGCGGAGGTCGCCCAGAAAGAGGCCGCGTTTCTCTTCAACTACGGGTACCTCGGCGTGATGGGGACCATTGCCTCGCTCGTGGGGCCCGACGACATCGTTGTCATGGACAAGCTCGCCCACTCCTGCATCGTCGACGGCGCCTTCCTCGCCCCGGGAACCATGCGCGTGTTCAAGCACAACAACATGGAGAGCCTCGAAACGGTGCTCAAGAAGGTAAACCGTGAGCGCAAGGGCGGCGTGCTGATCGTCACCGAGGGCGTCTACGGCATGACCGGCGACGTGGCGAAGCTCAGAGAGATCGTGGACCTCAAGAATCGCTATGACGCGCGGCTCTTCATAGATGATGCGCACGGATGGGGCGTCATGGGAGAGCAGGGCCGCGGCTCCGCCGATTACCTCGGCGTGCAGGACGGCGTCGATGTCTACTTCGGGACCTTCGCCAAGTCATTTGCCGCGATCGGCGGTTTCTCCGCCGCGGACAAGAAGGTCGTCGACTGGATCAGCTACAACGCCCGCACGCAGGTCTTCGCCAAGAGCCTGCCGATGGTCTACGTGAAGGCCCTGGACACCACCCTCGGCCTCGTCACCGCCGCCGACGACCGCCGCGAGAGTATGTGGAATAACTCCAATATGCTTAAAGACGGCATCTCCGATCTCGGCTACTTCGTCGGCCCCGGCGAGTCGCCCATCTGCGCGGTGTTCGCGCCCCTCCACGATCAGGACGTGGTTACCGTCGGGAAGCAGCTCATCCGCTACTTCCGCGACCGGGGCGTGTTCGTCACCGCGGTCACCTACCCCGTCATTCCGATGGGACTGGTGATGTTCCGCATGATCCCCACCGCTGAACACAGCGAGGAA
>JAAAOH010000216.1 GCA_009908925.1 Spirochaetota bacterium
TGCCGTCCTGTGCGGTGCTCACGTCTCGCTTCTCCTCGCCTCGACAGCGCCCGCGGCCTCCACGGTTTCGGGGTCGTTGAGCCAGCAGCGCACGTGATGCCCGGCAGCAACGGGGGTGGTCGGGGGATCCTCCGAGACACACCGATCCATCACATAGGGGCAGCGCGGGGCGAAAGGGCACCCCGGGGGCAGTCGCGCCGCGTCGGGAACCTGACCCTGTATCACCCGGAGCCGGGCTACCTCCTGTTCGGGGTCCGGAATGCTCGCCCGCAGCCCTTCGACGTAGGGATGGACGGAGTTGTAGAAGAGCTCTTCCACCGGACCCGACTCAACGACGCGACCGGCGTACATGACCGCAACCCGGTCGGCGACCTCCGCCACGACGCCGAGGTCGTGGGTGATGAGGATAACCGCCATCCCCATCTGCTGCTGAAGATCCTTGAGAAGCCTCAGAATCTGGAGTTGCACCGTGACGTCCAGGGCGCTGGTGGGCTCGTCGGCGATAAGAACATCCGGCTCACAGGCGAGAGCGATAGCGATCATCACCCGCTGTCGCATGCCGCCGCTGAGCTGGTGGGGGTACTCGCTCATCCGCTGCTCCGGAGCCGGGATGCCGACCTTCCTGAGAAGCTCGAGAGCCCGCCGTCGCGCCTCCTGTCGGTTGCAGATGCGGTGGAGGAGCATCGGTTCCATGATCTGTCGCCCGATCATATGCACCGGGTTGAGCGAGGTCATGGGCTCCTGAAAGATCATGGAGATCTTCCGTCCGCGAATACGGCGGAGCTCCCTCTCCGAAAGGGCGGTAAGATCCACACCTTCAAAGGTGATTCGTCCCGAGACGATCTCTCCCGGAGGCTCGGCAATAAGCCGCAGGACCGAGAGAGCGGTGACCGACTTGCCCGAGCCGCTCTCGCCGACCACCGCAAGGGTCTCTCCGGGATAGAGCTCGTAGGAGACACCTTCTGCCGCGCGCACAAGCCCGTCATCGGTGTGAAAGACCGTCCGGAGCTCTTCTATTGTCAGTACAGGTTCTTGTGTTCTCATCGTTTCAACGTGTGAGTTTCGTGTCAAAGGCGTCCCTGAGACCGTCTCCAAAGAGGTTAAAGGAAAGCACCGTCAGCAGAATAATGACGCCCGGTACTATCGCCATCAGGACGTTCTGATAGAGGAACTGTTGCCCCGTGGAGAGCATGGAGCCGAGGCTCGGAGTCGGGGGTTGAATACCGAGACCGAGAAACGAGAGCCCTGAGATGGTGAGGATGGTCTCACCCACCTTGAGCGTGGACATGACCACCAGGGGCCCCACGGTGTGAGGCAGGATATGCCGCGCGAGAATAGCGGGGCTGCGCACACCCATCACCCGGGCGGCGTCCACGAACTGGCTCCGGCGAATCACCAGGACCTGTCCCCGGACCAGCCGGGCGAGTTGCATGATGCCGGAGAGGCTTACCACCAGAACCAGATTGAGGAGCCCGGTTCCGAGAGCCGCCATGAGGGCGATCGCAAGCAGGATGAAGGGGATGGAGTTCCACATCTCCAGAACCCGCATGATCACGGTATCCACCCAGCCACCGTAGTAGCCGGCAAGGAGTCCGAAGGTGGTGCCGAGAATCATGTTCACGATGACCGCCAGGACCGAGACGCCGATGATGATCCGCAGACCGAAGATCGCCCGGCTGAGGACGTCTCTCCCCATATCGTCCGTCCCGAGGACGTTGCTCTCCGTTGGTCCGAGGGCTACGGCTCCCCAGTTGATCGCGTAGGGATCCTCGGGTGCGAGAAAGGGACTCAGGAGGGCAACATAGAGGAGTCCGACCACGATCACCATTCCGGCGATCGCCACATAGTTTGCGCGCAGTTTTCTCCAGATCAGGTAGCCTAGAGACTTGATCTCCGCGTCATCCACCTGCCGGCTCGCTCGGAGCGTCACCAGGAGCAGCACCAGCCCCATGCCCGCAGCCGCACCGTAGGAGATTGCGTGATCCGTCGTTTCGCGTATGCCGGGCAGAAAACGCAGCAGAAGGAGAATGTGCAATGCCGTCCATGTCCAGAGGATTCGAGTACTCACGCGCCCCTCACTCGTAGCTGATCCGTGGGTTAATCACGGTGTAGAGAACATCGATGAAGAGATTGACGAAGACGTAGATTAGACCGAGAAAAAGAACGGTGGCGAGAACCAGAGGCTCGTCGCGCCGAAAGATCGCATTGATTGCCAGACGTCCCGCTCCCGGCCATGCAAAGACCGTCTCGGTAAGTACCGCTCCGGCGAAGAGGCGTGCAAACTGGTTGCCGATGTTGGTAAGGATAGGGATAAACGCGTTCCTCAACCCGTGTCCCAGAACGACTCGCACCTTGCTTGCTCCCTTGGCCGCCGCGGTGCGCATGTAGTCCTCGCTCATTACCTCGAGCATTGACGAGCGGGTGAGTCGTGTGGTGGAGGCCATGAGAACGAGGGAAAGAGCAAAAGCGGGCATGATGACGTGACGCAATCCGCCGGCGGTCCAGATCGGGCCGCCGTAGCCGCTCGCCGGGAGCCACTGCAGGGTGACGGCGAAGACATAGATCAGCAGGATGCCGGTGAAGAAGACCGGTATGGAAACTCCGAAGAGCGCTATCCCCATAGAGGCGTAGTCGAAGATCGTGTTTCGTCGTATCGCAGCGATAATCCCCGCCGGGATGGCGACCACCAGGGCGATCACCAGAGCCGCAAGACCGAGCTGCAGGGTGGCCGGCAGTCGCTGCATGACAAGCGTCGTCACGCTCTCGCCGTAGTAGATCGACTCGAGCTCGCCGGTGAAGAGATTGCTCATCATCAGGGCGTACTGCACGTACCACGGCCTGTCGAGGCCGTAACGTGCCCGGGTGAGCTCGATGACTTCCTCACTTGCCTGAGGACCCGCCAGAAGCGCCGCCGGATCCCCGGGGGTCAGCTTCATGATGGCGAAGACGAAAAGAGAAAGAAAAATCACTACCGGAACCAGCGCTACCAAGCGCCGAAGTATGTAGCTGATCATGAGAGCATTCCCAACTCAACGAGCTGTCGGTCCGGGAATAAACGGGCCGCGGCACCGATAGTACCACGGCCCGGTAAGAATTGCCGAGATTAGTCGAGGCTGACGTTACGTTCCCCGGTTACCAGGTGGAAATACCCCTGCGGAGACGCTTCGAAGCCGTCGACATCCTCGTTTACCCCAACGATTTGGTTGAGCCAGACCAGGGGGATGTGGACGTAGTCGGTGGCAAGGGTCTGCTCCATCACCTCGTGGTAAATGTCGCGCCGTTCCTCCATGTCGGTGACTCTTCGGCCCTGCTCGAGGAGGTCGTCGATACGTTCGTTCTCATACTGAGAGAAGTTTCGGTTCGAGGTGGAGTGGAAGATGCGGTAGGTCCACCGGTCAGGGTCCGGTACCGAGCCCCAGCCCATGGTGTAGACCGGGACGCCTTCTTCCAGCAGGGGCAGGAGCGTCCCGAACTCGGGGCTCTCTACGGATGCTCTGATATCGTAGTCCCGGAGAGCGGAGGCAACCGCCTGGGCTACGCGGAGTCGGAGGGGATCCTGCACGCTGTAGATGGTGAAGGAGAAGTTCTCCGGCATCACACCGTCGGCCCTGAGCTCCTCGATGAGCTCCGCCGCACGGTCTGGGTCATACTCGAGGGCCGCATCTTCGAGAAAGTCGGTCTCGCCCCCGAGGGTGTTGGGCGGGATCCAGCTGTAGGCCCGGGATCCGGCCTGGCCCCAGATACCTTCTACCATGGCCTCGAAATCGATCATGTGGTAGACCGCCCGGCGGAACCGAACGTCGGAGAAGGGTTCCTCGTCGTCGGCAAAGCCGAGGTAGCGGTTGGAGAGACCGGGAACGATTTGAACGTCGAGATTATCTCGAGCGTCGATGCGGTCGATGTCCTGCGGCAGAATATTCGTTGCGATATGAATACCCCCGGCAAGGAGCTCGGCGGTCATCGTTTCCGACTGGGGTATCGGTCGGTAGACAACGCGGTCGAGGGCCGGCTCACCGAGGAAGTAATCCTCGTTCTTCTCGAGGACGATGCGATCGTCGGGTACGAGCTCGACGAACTGATACGGGCCGGTTCCGATCGGGTTGCGATCAAGCGCGTCCATCCCCATCTCCTCGGTGG